>CAZNEH010000010.1:0-32527 GCA_964572175.1 uncultured Gammaproteobacteria bacterium | reverse complement strand
CAAGAATTTCGAAGAAGCTGCCTTTGCCTTAGCTGACGGCGAAACCAGTAATGTTATCCGCACCCAATTCGGTTATCACATCATTAAAGTGGAAGAGCGCAAGACTGAAGAAGGCGCTGAACAAATCCACGCTCGACATATTTTGATTAAGTTAATGTCTGTTGACGACCTAATCACTGAAAAAGAAGAAGCTGCTAACATCAAACGGTTTTTCTAAATAATTTAAAAAATGTCTAAGGAATATAATTCTATATTATTAGGAAAACTTTTTTCTGATAACTCAACTGATGAAACCATAGAAATTTTAGAGGAAATAGCAGAGATAGCAGACCCTATATTTATACACCCTCTTTACGAAGCTTATAAAAAAAATACCCACTCTCATATTTCTCACTATTTTTTCTCTGCCTTAAGTAAAATACAATCAGCGGATGTAATAGATATTTGTTTTGAAATTTTAGAAGAGCATGAAATTTCAGTTACAGATAAAAGTTATATACTAGAAATTTTTGAAAAAGCAAATCTTTATGATGAAAAAGTTATTAAAATAGCAGTTTCTACACTAAACCAATACATTAAAGAGCAATATAATAACGAGTATACTTTATATTCTATTATCTCTTTCTTTGAAAAAGCAGGGATTCTAAACCAGATTAAAAATGAACTAATTGCGATATTCTTAGATAAAAAATTTAATTCAAAATCTAGAATACACTCTTTAGGAAAATGGTTTGAAATTGATGCTAAAAAAAATATACAAGAAATTATAGATGATTTTGAAGAAATTAAAAAGGACAAGGAAAAAGAGGTTTTAATAGCTAAAACAATCATTACTTGGTCTGGTTCTAAAATTGATGAGTTGAAAAATATAATTAAAAAAACAGGTAGCCCAGAAGCAAGGCATATTATTGAACAAGCTGAAAAGAAAAGTAAAGAAAAAGAGGCTGAAAAAACAAAAAAACAGAATAAAAAAATACAACAAGCATATAACAATGCGGATTTAGTAGAAAAAATCATATCCCTCAGAGGAAAAATAAACACTGTTGCTAAAGCAAATGATAGAATTAATTTTCCAATATTTCCTCAAAATGAGCTTATTCACGCACAGTCAAAACAAGCCGTTGATGAAATCACCTTAATAAAAGCATGCGGAGATTTAAGGGGAATAATTCAAGAATTAAATAAAGATTTAAGCTCTCATGGATTGGAGTTAGAAGATATTAAAAAGTTACTTCCGTACACCGCTGAAGAAGACTTTGGCAAATCTATTAATAAGTTACACCTCTATTTATCAGCAAAAAAATTTAAAATTGACAAAAGTGCGTTTGGCTTAAGAAATATTAATCAGTTGGTGGGACTGTTAGGTGCTCACTCTAGTGATGAGAAAGACAAGTTGATAAAAAAATTAGAGGAATTTAAGTTCAAAGAAATGTACCTACAAGAAGAATGGAGCTTATTGCACAGGGAAATACTAAAAAAATACATAACTTCTTTAGAAAATATATTAAATTCTATATCAGAAGAATAGGCTATGACTAAAAAAGAAGAATTAGAACAAAAAAAGGCAGATATTCTTTTTAAGCACTATGGCTCGGCATTCGCTCTAATTAATACAATCGAAAATAATCTAGAAAGAATCCTATACTATAATGGTAATTTAAAAAAATTAAACAAACAAATAAGGAATCAAATTTTAAAAGGAAAAGGATTAGGATATAAATTAGACCTAGCTAAAAGCTTAATAGAAGATGGTGAGCTAAAGGGGAAAATCAAAGAGTTAAATAAACAAAGAGTCCTGTTGGCTCATTATTCATTCTCAATTGTAGAGCATTGTGATTTTGTAAAAAATACAAATAGAAGATACTTTGCCTTAATAAAAGATGAGGATAGGCGAGAAATTGACGAAGCATTTTTTCGTGAAATAATTGAAAATGCAAGTTTTATAAATAAGAAATTATGTAAAATCATTGATGTCAATAAACAATGATAGAAAGCGGCAACCTAAACCAAAAAAATAAAGAAGTCCCATCCCACAAACAATGGGTAATGGGCTTTATGCTAGATAAAAAGTCCCTCCTTCATTCCGACGACGTAGAAGTAAAATGGAGCGAACACAAAGCCGGAGAAAAACACGCCAGCCCAAAGGCCAACACTCATTCAAAAACCCTTCTCATCCTTCTTAAGGGCAAAATAAAAACCGATTTTCAAGACCAGGGTAAAACAGTTATCTTAGAAAAAGAAGGCGACTTTGTAATTTGGGAAAAAGGAGTGTTCCACTTAAGCGAAGTTTTAGAAGACAGCAAGGCCATCACCATCCGCTGGCCGTCTTTAAGTGATCAAGTGAGTAAGTAAAAAAAGAAGGCCAAGTCCTCGAAAGAGAACCCGGCCCACGATGGCAGGCGACTCAGCCTGAGCCCACTACACGAACGTCAGCTTGGTACCGCGCGTGACGACCGTAGCCCCTTCCTTGTGGAAGGCCTTGTCGGTGATGGATACCTCCAGGTTGAGCTCGACGCTCCCCTCGAAGCCGTACTGAGACAGGCTCTCGACCAGCGCAGCCAGGGCCTTGCCCAGAGCGTCGTTGCCGGCGTTGACCCGCTGTTCCAGTTCCTCTCGACTTGCTTCTGTCATCCTCGAGCCGCTCATCGCGACCTCCTTGCGTAGGGTGTGCTTTTACACCTTGTTGAGCTCGACGCTCCCCTCGAAGCCGTACTGAGACAGGCTCTCGACCAGCGCAGCCAGGGCCTTGCCCAGAGCGTCGTTGCCGGCGTTGACCCGCTGTTCCAGTTCCTCTCGACTTGCTTCTGTCATCCTCGAGCCGCTCATCGCGACCTCCTTGCGTAGGGTGTGCTTTTACACCTTAATACACATTACAGGCCTAGTCAATAGGCTTTTTTTGTAGTAAAATAAGGACATATGAAACTTAAAGAACTCAAAACAACAGATTTCCAAGAAGGTAAAAAATACGACTTTCTTTTTCCAATAGGATCAACCGAACAACATGGTCCATTTATTCCATTTGGAACAGACACATACATCACAGACTATGTCGCTGAGGAAATCTCAAAAGAATTCCCAGAACTAATAATCTTACCAACTCTAGAAGTCTCTAAATCTCAAGAACACAAAGGCGCTTATGGTACGCTTTGGTTAACCGAAGAGACCATGAAGGCAGTTATGTTTGATATTTGTAATTCCTTAAAAGATAGAGCTAGAAACATTTTTATTTATTCTTGCCATGGAGGAAACTACTTCCCAATTAAAAACTTTATTGCCGAAAACAATTTTAATGGCGTTAACATCATCCATGTTGAAGCCAGGATCCTTGGCCCCCGAGAATCCAAGGACAGTCAAGACGATGAATATATAGAAAAAAACATTTTAAACGGGCCCCTTGATAGGCATGCCGGTAATTCAGAAATATCAAACATGTTAGTTATCGATGAAAAGCTAGTTAAACTTCCTCCAAAAGATTATAAAAAGACCAAGGTGGAAAATCCTTTTGCCACAGATAACTTAGTAGAGAAGTGCCCCAATGGAGTTGTTGACGATCATCCTGAATGGATAACAAACAAAGACGTTGGCAAAAAAATCCTTGATGTTTATGTCGCGAGGATGATCCAAAATCTAAAACATTACGACCAAAAATAGAACCTTGTGAATTGCCGCGGGTGCGGAGCCCCACGGCTAAAAGTAATTTCATTGTATACTATTTTTAACTTTAACCCGCCGGGCTCTGCACCGGCGGAAATAAAAAAAGAAGGCCAAGTCCTCGAATGAGAATCTGGCCCGTGACGTCGATGTAGCTAGGTGTAGGCATCCTAGGCGCACTGCCGTCGGTAGAAGGGGTAGGTGAAGGTGGACTGCTCGGTGCAGGAGAACCGCACCCGCTGACCCGGATCGAACATCAGGCCTTCTCCAGTCTTGGCCGTGAGCTTGTCGCCGCTCTCGGAGGTGACCTCGCCCGCTTCGACCAAGAAGATGACCTTGTCACCGGCCACTCCGAAGTCGTAGGTACCTGGGGAGATCGAGGTACGATTCCTCTTCTGGCCAGTAGCTTCTTCCTCGTAGCTGACCGACAGAAGCCGACCATCCGTGAAACCATTGCCGTCGTTGACGATCATGAGACACTCCTGTTTCTAACTTCGCGGAGATACGAAGCTTTCACCCTAATCTAAGCTTAAAAACCTAATTTTGTCAATGCTAATCCTAAAAATCTCCCTAATAGTAATCCTTCTAGCCTTTAACGCTTATAGTATTTACGTTTTATATAAAGGCGCGCCTTTTGCGGTTACTAAACCCAAGACTTTACAACGAATAATAAAATTAGCCAATCCTAAACCAGGCGATACAATCCTAGATTTAGGGTCTGGCGACGGTCGCATAGTCAAAGCCTTTGCCAAACTGGGTCACCCAACAACTGGCATAGAGCTAAACCCCATCCTGATCTGGTGGTCAAAAAGAAACCTTCCCCAAAATGCAACCATAATAAAAGGGGACTTCTGGACCCAAGACCTACCCAAATACGATGTCATAATTGTCTTTGGCCTTTTTAGCTTTATGAAACGCTTATCCCAAAAATTCCAAGCCGAATTAAAACCTGGAACTAAAATTATTTGCAATACTTATAAACTACCTGGTCTTGAACCCAAAAAAGTAGAGGACGGATTATATCTATACATTACCTAATATTAGCCATTTTTAATACTTCTTCACAGCGCACACTTGACAAAAAAATCAAAGTGCGCTATTATGTATTGTTACTGACTCGCTCGGCCCCTCCTTCGGAGGCCCCGGGACAGGACGTACCACTGACCATCACAAATGACGTAAAGGATGGCAGTAACGGGAATCGTCAAAAGGAGAGAGGAAAAGTGGAGCCAACTGCAGAACGGCCCCGCCTGGATCACCGCCTAGAGGCTGTAAATCACCGTTCCGTGCTCGAAGCACGCATGCGGAGGTCGACAACCTCAAAGTGGACTCACGATCCTACCTCTCCTTTCCCACCCTTTTTTAAACGCCCCTGAGGCGTTTTTTTACTTGACATCATAAACCCAAAATAGTATTATAGAGCATACAAATATGAATATTTTCAACAAAAAATCCATCAAAATTTCCATAGCCCTGTTAGCAGGGTTATTTTTAGTTGCTCCGGGGCTAACCCAAGCAAAAGTTTATCCAAAAAAAGCCTTTTTAACCGCTAATTCAATAGAATCAGGCTATACAATTAAACTAAAAAACAAACGCCTTAAAGTAGGCATTCCTGCAAATACAATTGACGCTACTAAAGCTAAAGTAAAAATCAAAAGATTATACGACCACAACCTGCCTTTAGAAAATAATATTTCACCGGTTTATTCTTTTGACATTAATAAACCTGTTGCTGGTCCAATTTGGCTAAAAATCAAAACTAACAAGACCGACTTTAGCAACAAAGACGTTTACTTAAAGTATTGGGACAACAATGCCCAAGATTGGGTAGAAATTCCTCATACTCGCAACAAAAGAATCATCAAAGCAGCTATTCATTTACCTTATGCCCAGATCGCAGTCTTTGCTGAGGAAAAAAAATATGACATCGGAACCGCAACGTGGTATAATTGGTATGGAGCCGCTTCCAATGCGTATCCTTATGGAACTAAACTAAAAGTCACTAACACTGATAACGGAAAAAGCTGTATTGTCGAAGTAGTTTCTACTGGTCCATTTAACCATCACATAATTGATTTACCAAAAGAAGCTTTTGCTGAAATCGGCCAAGTCAGCGCCGGCATCATGAATGTAAAAGTGCAAGAATACGAGGAATAAAACTCTTCGGTACGATCCTTTCAGGATCACTCAGAGTTTTAAGCCTTGAGTGATTTTGCAAAGCAAAATAGTACCGAAAGGATTATCTAAAAACAAAAAATGATAAAATTTGAAAAAGTTCATAAAATTTACCCAGATAAAACCGAGGCTATAAAGGGGATAGACCTTCACATCAAGCCTGGGGAACTTGTTTCTATTGTCGGACAATCTGGATCTGGAAAATCTACCTTAATTAAAATGATCACTGCCGAAGAGGAAATCTCTAAAGGTAAGATTATTGTTGGCGGATGGGACGTTACTAATATTAAATCAAACGAAGTTCCTGTTTTACGCCGTCAGATCGGCATGGTCTTTCAAGACTTTAAATTACTTCCTAAAAAAACAATTCACGAAAATGTAGCCTTTGCTTTAGAGGTGTGCCAAGTTAAACATAAAAAGATCGACGAGATCATTCCTCAAGTATTAAAAATAGTAGGCTTGCAAAAAAAAGCCGAAAAGTTTCCCAACCAACTTTCTGGTGGAGAAAAACAACGCGTAGCTATTGCTAGAGCTTTAGTCCATCGCCCAAAAATTATTTTAGCTGATGAACCTACTGGAAACCTAGATTCTCTTAACGCCCAAGAAATTATTGAATTATTACAAAAAATTAATAAATTAGGCACCACTATTATTTTAGTAACCCATAATCACGACATTGTTAATGCTTTAAAGAAAAGAGTGGTTACTATTGATCAAGGAATGATTATTTCTGATCAAAAAAGTGGAAAATATATATTATAAATATGCTAATTAGTATTTATCGAACCAGTCAATTTGCTTTACAAAACTTCCGCCGCAACCTGTGGCTTTCTATAGTTACTATTTTTATTTTATTTCTAACTCTTTTTACTATTAGTTTAGTTTCCGGAGTTAATTTAATGACTTCTAAGGCTATCGACGCAGTTAAAGAAAAAGTAGACATCGATATTTTCTTTGAACCCACTACCTCTGAAGACAAAATCCTAGAAGCTCAAACATTTTTAAAAGGCTTAGACGAAGTAAAAGATGCTAAATACATGTCTCAAGAAATGGCCTTAGAGCAATTTAAAACCACTCATGCCGACGACTTAGAAATTCAAGCCTCTTTAGAAGAATTAGACGACAATCCTTTACCAGCTAGTTTAATTATTACCGCTCAAGAATTAGACGACTACCAAGCTATCATAGATAAGTTCGAGGCCTCTCCTTATAACTCCTTGGCTCAAAGTAAGGATTTCGTGAATCACCAAGATGTTATTGATCGTCTTAATTTAGTTATTAAACGTGTTTATCAGGTTGGCATTACTATTAGTGCTATATTTATATTTATTTCTATTATTGTTGTGTTTAACACTGTTCGTTTAGCTATTTTCTCTCATCGTGAAGAAATCGGTATTATGAAGCTTGTAGGTGCTACTAACTGGTTTATCCGCGCCCCATTCCTCTTAGAAGGCATTTTATACGCTCTCATAGCTAGTTTATTGACTATGGTTGTCATGTATCCACTGGTCATTGCTATGTCTCCATATGTCGACGCTTTCTTTACTGGTTATAATTTCGACTTACTTCAATACATCAACTCTTATATCTGGCAAATCTTTGTCATGCAGTTCTTAATTTCCTTATTACTTTCACTTTTAAGCACTTCTATTGCTATTACTAGACATCTTAAAGTCTAGGTGCTAAACTAATTTCGCAAGGAGAGCTCCATTTTTTGGATGTTCTTTTTCAATTCACCCTACAACGCAACGGGGGACGACAATGCATCGTCTTTTCCATCTCTGTGGCCTTTTGGCCATCATGTTCGTCTTCGGCTGCCCGCAGCACACCACCAACGACGACGCTGACGAGCCCGAGATCACCACCGGCTACACTACTGAGGAGATCCAGGCCGTTCTGGACAACTACGCCCGCCCTGAACTGGGCGTGCCTCAGGACCAGATCCCCGAAGAGCACCTTCCGGCGCTCCGCGAGGCCATCAAGGCTGCCCAGATCATGAGCGACCTCTTCTGGGCCCAGACCGGCGGCCTCCAGTACGAGCAGTACATCAGCGATCCGGCTACCAGAGAACTGTTCGAGATGATGTACGGCCCCTGGAACCGTAGCAAAGAGGACCAGATCTTCTCTACCGCCTGGGGCAAGGATTCCGGCGCTACCTTCTATCCCATGGGTTTCACCAGGGAAGAAGGCGACGCCTGGCTCGAGCTCAACCCGAGCAAGAAGCACCTCTTCCTGGATCCCTACACCCTGGTTCGTCAAGAGCAGAAGCCCGGTCCTCTGGAGTTCATTCCGTACTCCGAAGCCGAAGAATACGAAGCTCTGCAACTCGCTGCCACTCACCTGGACCGAGCTGCTGAACTGGCCGTCGACGACAGGCTCAAGACCTTCTTCGAGATCACCGCCAAGGCCTTCCGCACCAACGACTATCAGGCAGCCTCCATCGCCTGGATGAAACTCGGCGACGGCGACCTGGAGATCGTCATCGGTCCGACCGAGGCCTACGAGGACCTTCTCTACAACAGCAAGGCTGCCTTCGGAAGCTACGTCTGCCTGCGCGATCCTGAGGTCTCCCAAAGCGTGGAAGCGCTCAAGTCTATGATGCCGGAGCTCGAACGGGCCCTGCCCATCGAGCCTCAGTACCAGGACCCAGAGCGTAGCTTCGAGTCGTCGATCTCGGTCGTCGACCTGCTCTACGCTTCCGGCGACAGCTACAAGAACCAACAAGCCATGGCCTTCAACCTACCCAACGACGAGTGGGTCAGAGAGAACGTCGGCACCAAGAACGTCCTTCTGCGCAACGTCATGCAAGCCAAGTTCGACCTCATCCTGAGGCCGATCGCAGAACAGATGGTGGCCCCGGAACAGGTTCAGAACATCTCGTTCGATGCCTTCTTCCTCACCACCCTGCTGCACGAGATCGGTCATGGCCTCGGCCCGACCTTGACCCTGGATGGACGAACGCTCCGAGAAGCCTTCGGCAACCTCTACTTCGACATCGAAGAGACCAAGGCAGACTGCCTCGGCGTCGCCCTGGCCACGTACCTGATCGACCAGGGGGTGTACCCAGAAGAGATGCGCGAACAGATCGCTGCCAGCAACGTGGCTGGCTTGTTCCGCTCTCTGCGCTTCGGCCTGGGCTCGGCACACGCCACCTCGACCCTCATCCAGTACAACTTCCTGGTCGCCCAGGGAGCCATCTGGCTGAACGAGGACGGTCTCTACACCTACAACCCCGAGAGCGTGCTCCAGGCCCACAAGGAACTGGCCCACCACATGCTCATGCTCGAGGTTCGCGGCGACCGCGCCACGGCCGAGGAATTCCTGGACATGTACAAGCAGGTTCCAGAAGGCCTCGAAGCACAGCTCGCCAGCCTGGGCAAGATCCCGGTGGACATCTACCCCAGGTGGCCCATCCTGGATTGGATCTTCGACGAGTAGCTCTAGGGTGAACAGACGGGTACGTGCCTCACCGCATGTACCCGTCGACCTCCTTTTTTAAACAATGTAAAACAAAAAATAAACCCTGAATAAATTCAGGGCCTATTTTTTTATTGGCTGGGGCGGCAGGATTCGAACCTGCGCATGCATGGACCAAAACCATGTGCCTTACCGCTTGGCTACGCCCCAATAATAGTTATTATTATATAGATTTTTAAAATATAGTCAAGTATTTTTTAATAACTTGAAAAAATAACCAATCTATAGTAGGATTAACTAACTATAATATTAACCTAAACAAATTTATGGGAAACTTTAATCGGGACAACCGAAGAGGCGGTGGTCGTAGTTTTGGTGGTGGATCTCGTGGTCCAAGAGAAATGTTCAAGGCTATTTGTGATGATTGCGGAAAAAAATGTGAAATACCTTTTAAGCCTAGAGATGGTCGTCCAGTATTTTGTAGTGATTGTTTTGAAGAACAAGGCGGTCCAGCCCCTTTTAAACCAGAACGAAGGCATGATCGTAGAGACAGAGACATTCGAACTTATAAACCAGACGAATCTACTAACTACAAAAAGGAATTAGCTGACATCAGCGACAAGCTAAAGCAAATCATTATTCTAATGAAAGAGCAAAATATCCCTACTACTCCAGCTGAAGAAGCGGAAAAGCCTAAAAAGAAAGCAGTAAAAAAGAAAAAAGCTTCTCCAAAAACTAAGAAAATTGTAAAAAAGCTAAAAGCCAAAAAAACAACCAAGAAGAAAAAATAATTCTTTAAATAAATAACCGCTGGGCCCTGCACCGGCGGTTATTTAAATACGAGGCTGTTTTTTACCTACCTACCTGCCGGCAGGTTTGCCTTAATTCAGGCTTTCTTGTAAGATAAATTAATCCAATTCACTCATCACCTGGAGTCTTTCCATGGACATTCTCATCCGAATCGTCCTTGGTGGAGCACTCCTGGTAGTGCTTCGTCTTGGACTAAAAATGGCCAGAAACCAAGCTGGTCGCGGAGTCATCAGCGGCTACAACGTCGCTCGAGCGACCTTCCAGATCCTCCTCGGCCTCACCTTGGCCTGGTACGTCATCAGCCCACAGACCATTCCCAACATCCTGACCCTGGAACTGCCTAACGAACTTCAATTCATTAGCTTCCTGGTCTGCATTAGTGGGATGGTCCTGAGAGGATGGTGTCAACACGTCCTGGGTAAACAGTGGTCTGCCGACATCAGTCTGGCTCAAGACCACACTTTGGTCACCTGGGGTCCTTATGGAGTGATCCGTCACCCCATGTACGCCTCGTACCTTCTCATCGCTCCAAGCTTGTTCGCGCTTACCGGGAACTGGCTAGTCGGAATCTTCGCCGGTTCCTATGCTATTCTCTCGATCCTGCGCATTCCAGCTGAGGAACGACTCCTGCATCAACACTTCGGACAAGTATACGAAGACTACCGGTTATGCATTGGCCGTCTCTTCCCGCTATTCCGATAAACCCGCCATTAGGGGACTGGCGGGCTTTTTTTAATAAAAAAAGAAGCCCGTAGCTCGAAAGCTAGGGGCCTGTGTCATCGTCCTCACGACTTCTTCCTAGGCCGGGAGTTCGAGGTTGCGCACGAACAGACGGATCAGGGCGACGAAGCGGGGCATTGCTTCCCCGACCATCCTGGTCACATCATCATGATCCAGCTCCTCATCCAGGATGCCAGCGGCCATGTTGGCGGCACAGCTGATGGCCACCACCAGCATGCCTTCGTGGCGAGCCACGATCGCTTCCGGTACCGTAGACATACCGACCGCATCAGCACCCAGGATCCGCATCATCCGGATCTCAGCCGGGGTCTCGTACGACGGTCCGGTGACCGCCAGGTAGATACCCTGCTTCAGGGCATGTCCCAGCTCCTTGGCCGCGACCAGGATCTGAGTCCGCAGAGCCTTGGAGTAGACCTCGGTCATGTCTGGGAAGCGCCTTCCACTGCCAACGTTGGGACCGATCAGGGGATTGGTGCCCATCAGGTTGATGTGGTCCGTGAGCAGCATCAGGTCACCTGGCTCGTAGCCCTCGTTGACCGCGCCCGAGGCGTTGGACATGACCACGGTCTTGACCCCCATCGCTCCGTAGAGCCGCATGAAGATCGTCACCATCTCCATCGAGTGACCCTCGTAGAAGTGGTAGCGACCACTCTGCAGGAGAACCTTCTTGCCCTCCAGTTCGCAGAAGACCAGGAAGCCGCCATGGCCCACGACCTTCACACCAGGAAGCCCCAGCTCCTCGAAGGAGATCCGGACACCCTGCCGAGCTTCGTCGCAGTCAGCCAGGGCACCCAGCCCCGAACCCAGCACGATCACCAGGTCCGGAATCCAGGGCCTCTTCTCATCGAGAACAGCCTTGGCCCGGGCGTACATTTCTTCATAGCTCATCTTTCCTCCAGAGAAAGGTGTGGTTGAACTGGTCAAAGCTTATAAAAAATAACTAAAAAAGTCAATCCCCGGGGACTGACTTTAGTAGATCATCTTCTGTACTACCACGAACGAGAAGAGGAAACCGAAGGCAACTAAAATTGCGCTAACGATCATAAAATTTTATCTTTATAAAATAAATAATTGCAATTATTACTGGTATTATAGAGAGCCATTGCCCCATTGTCAAACCACCATCAAAAACCATATACTCTTTAAAAAATTCTAAAACAAATCTACCCCCAAAATAAAGACCCACAAACAAAAAAGTAAGTAAATATTTAGGCCGCTCTTTTATCCTTAAATATAAAAACAATAAAAACCAGAATATAAAAAATAATAACCCTGCTTCATATAATTGCACTGGATGTCTACCAAATTCTGTCACTCTACCAATAATTTCTCCATTAATAAAATTTCCTATTCTCACACACATGGCCACCAACGGAAAAGACAAGACTATATAATCTGTATACTCACTTAACCGCGCTTTCATGTCTTTCTTATGAGTTAAGTAAAAAATAACATAAACTAATAATAATCCCAGCGTCGCTCCATGGCTAGAAAGCCCACCTTCCCAAATCTTAATAACATCACCAGGATTTTCTAAAAAATAACTTAAATTATAAAAAACAATGTACCCAAACCGCGCTCCTACAATCAAGCCCACAATTAAATAAAACCCTAGAGAATATAAAAGCTCTAAATTTAACTTTTCTCGTTTATATATCCATCGAGAAATCAATAAAGCCACTACAATCCCTCCAGCTAATAAAATTCCATACCAGCGGATCGTAAAAGGCCCTAGTTCAATTAAAATTGGATCAATCATAGTTGGATTATAACACAAAATATGTTAGAATTAAACACATGAGTTTAAAACTAATCTATTCAATCCTAGCTTTTGGCTTAACTGTCTTTGCAGGAATTTATATTGCCTTAAGCGACAAAATATCTGAGTTTAATAGCAACTTTTTAATTGCTAGTTATTTTGTGGTAATTATTTTTGTTTTTTTCATGCTTTTAATCTCTTTTAATAAGCTACCTAAAAGCATTCTAGCTTTACTAAATCTAATTCTCACCCCGTTTATATTTCTGGCCTTGCAATTCTATTACTACCGCGACCTAGCTTTATACGATTACTTAGTAATGGCCGCCATGGTCTTTATCGCAGGAATAATCATGGCTTTTACTACTATCGTGGTTTTTGGGCCCGCTTTTACTAAAAAGAAAGAAACAACTAAAGAGATTTTATTATATATCCCAATTTCTTTAGCTCAAATAATTTTTGCCCTACCTGGTATCGGGGCCTTAATAATATTTTCCGATTACTTAATCAACCAATACTCTTGGTGGATTTTATTTGTTTTAATTTTGGCTATTATCCAAAACGGCCACGCTTTATGTAAAAACTTACGCAAAGCCTCAATACTCGATTGAGATATCTTCGCTCTCGACTTTTTCTTCTATTAAGTCACCATCTACAAACTTAAAATAAACCGCTACGTTGCGTCCGCTTGGACAACAATGAGCGTCTTCATCTGTAAGAGTCTTAAAACTCTCTACAATATAACCATCATAAATCTGGGCATCAAACTTACTGGCCCAGGTTTCTTCACCTTCTAAATATTTTTCTTGATTATTATAAGTTCGGTTATCTTTAAACGCCGCGGCTAAAGCATTGTCTTCCCAAAAAAACAAATCATACTCTAGGGTAGACCCTGAGGCTCCAAAATATTGATTAACTAATAACTCTCCTTTGCCATCTTCGTCCATATCACCAACTTGCATAGTCATCTGAGAATCCACGTCTTTATTTTGCTTTAACAGCTCCTCAAACTTTGCCTCAGTTAAATTATACTTATACAAACTAAAAACTCCATTTCCATACAATTCATCCTGGTCAATCTCTAGTAACGCCACCTCATAATACCCATCTCCGTCAAAATCCACGACTTTACAATCCCTAATTTCATAACTTCCTTCAGTATAAAGGCTATTTATTAGTGCATCCTCACACCAATTCAAGCCCTTAACTGTTTTTGTTTGTGGCTCATTTGTGCAACTAGCCCCTAATAATAAAAGGGGAATTAAGATTAAAAGTAGTTTTTTCATATTTTTTTGTTTTAATTAATTTAATTATATCAAATTTGACTTAAAACATAAAACATGCAAAAATCAACTCACAAAGGAGGACTTCACCCATGTCCAGCATCTTCACGCTCGAGAACACCTGGCTCCGCAACCTCACCGCCATCGCTCTCGCCTTGGCCACCATCTCTGGCGTCTACTACTTCAGCGATACCGTGGTCATGGCCCTGGCCCTCGGCATCGCCGCGCTCATCGCCACCAACGCGGTCTGGAACTACCTGGCCGCCATGAAGGCCGACGGGAAGCTGCGCTGGTACCACTACCTGTTCGCCTTCACCGTGATCCCTGGTGCTGCGCTGCTGGTCTCGACGATCAGCGCCATCGCCCACATCTTCGGATGGATCGCCATCGCCCTGCTGCTCATCATCGGCTTCATCGTCCTCAGCTGCATCGGCGCGATCGTGATCTTCGTAGTCGTCGTCAAGGGCTCTAAAGCTCCGGCCTAAGAACACGCTCTCGACAACGAAGATCGCCACCCCCGCCCACCGGTTATTCCGCTGGGCACTTTTTTTATAATAAAAAAACAGGATGCTGCGAAACATGTTCACAACACCCATAGTCTCTGCGAAACCTCTGGCATAGCAGGACCTTGATCACTCTTCCTCACTGGCCACCTGGGCCTCGAGGGCGGCGATCTCACCCCTCAGCAAGTCGACGTAGACCAGGGCTTCTTCCAGCTCGGCCTTCTTCATGGTCAAACGCTCCTCCGGCGTGAAGCGACGGAGGGTCTCTCCATCGAACCCCCACTCATCGCTAATCATCACAGGATCAGAAGCGAGCACGTCCTGATCCTGGGTCTCACAGTCAACTTCTTGAACCGCGTCTGAGCAGCGGCTGTGGAGGTGGCTCGGGTCAGGGATGGTCACGGTCAGACCGCGCTCGTCCAGGACCATGTCGATCTGCGGCTCCTCGGCCTGAACGCCAAAAGAGAGAAGGAGAGCGAGCAGAATGCTCATGGTTTCACCTCGTGGTTGGGAAAAGAGAACACTTCTTTATATCTTATTATAACATTTTTGTCAATCACTTTATATGATATAATACAAATATGCAGATATTAGACAAAATAAAGCAATTTAAAAACACTTTTCTCCCCGTATGATAATTTTTAATAATAAAAAATACAAACTATTTTTCAGCAACGCCCTGCCTCCATTAATTGCTCTAAATTATGCTGACGAACAATTCTTTAAGGAATTTAAAAAACTATGCGGCACCAAATACCGTATCGTTTCTATTATTAAAAAAGGCTGGCAAAAAAAATACGGCCTTCTCTTAGATATTGAAAAATTATCAAAAAACTTTGCATCAAAAATAAATAATAAAAAATGGGCTCCAAACTTATTAACTACTTACAATAACCAATCTAAAGAATTAAAAAAAATATTAACTTTAATTTCATCTAAAAATTATTCTAACCTTAATAACTCCAAAATAATAAAAGCCCTTAAAAAAGTAAGGCATAGATCTGCGCCTTTAGACGCACTTAGTAATATGCTGCACTTATTTAGCTCTCTAGTGGGCAATCAATTCTTTGAATCGTTGTGCACTTATACAGATGATAAAAACAAAATCAACAAAAATTTTATTTTTTATACTCAACCAATAAAAGAAAGTCGCTTTGCTAAAATAAAAATCAAAACTCTAGCAAATAAAATAAAGCTTTCTGATAAAGATAAAAATTTTAGTAAAATTTTAAGGATAGGTACTTTTATAAAAGATGATGTTTCCGAACTTCTTGATTTAAGAAAAGAATTAATGGAAAACTTATTTAAAGAAGTGTCTAAAAGGATCGACTGTTCAGTAGAGGATTTAGAATATCTACAAATTAATGAAATTGAAAAAAGTTTATTAGAAAAAAAATCTTCTTCGCAGTTAATTAAAAAAAGGAGAGACATAACTATTCTTTATTATCCTAAAAATGCTTTAAAAATATATGAAGGCGACAAGGCGAAAGCTTTTCTTAAAAAAGCTAAGCTCCGCGAAGTTATTAAAGATAAAAAAATTAAAACTCTAAAGGGCCAAATCGCGTCACTGGGAAAAGCAACTGGAAAAATCATAATCGCCAACAACAGCGATCAAGCTTTAAAAAAAATAAAGCCTGGAAATATTTTAGTCGCCCCATATACTGCCATAGAATATGTTCCAGCTATGAAAAAAGCTGCAGCCATTATCACTGAAACCGGTGGAATAACATCTCCGTCAAAATCCACGACTTTACAATCCCTAATTTCATAACTTCCTTCAGTATAAAGGCTATTTATTAGTGCATCCTCACACCAATTCAAGCCCTTAACTGTTTTTGTTTGTGGCTCATTTGTGCAACTAGCCCCTAATAATAAAAGGGGAATTAAGATTAAAAGTAGTTTTTTCATATTTTTTTGTTTTAATTAATTTAATTATATCAAATTTGACTTAAAACATAAAACATGCAAAAATCAACTCACAAAGGAGGACTTCACCCATGTCCAGCATCTTCACGCTCGAGAACACCTGGCTCCGCAACCTCACCGCCATCGCTCTCGCCTTGGCCACCATCTCTGGCGTCTACTACTTCAGCGATACCGTGGTCATGGCCCTGGCCCTCGGCATCGCCGCGCTCATCGCCACCAACGCGGTCTGGAACTACCTGGCCGCCATGAAGGCCGACGGGAAGCTGCGCTGGTACCACTACCTGTTCGCCTTCACCGTGATCCCTGGTGCTGCGCTGCTGGTCTCGACGATCAGCGCCATCGCCCACATCTTCGGATGGATCGCCATCGCCCTGCTGCTCATCATCGGCTTCATCGTCCTCAGCTGCATCGGCGCGATCGTGATCTTCGTAGTCGTCGTCAAGGGCTCTAAAGCTCCGGCCTAAGAACACGCTCTCGACAACGAAGATCGCCACCCCCGCCCACCGGTTATTCCGCTGGGCACTTTTTTTATAATAAAAAAACAGGATGCTGCGAAACATGTTCACAACACCCATAGTCTCTGCGAAACCTCTGGCATAGCAGGACCTTGATCACTCTTCCTCACTGGCCACCTGGGCCTCGAGGGCGGCGATCTCACCCCTCAGCAAGTCGACGTAGACCAGGGCTTCTTCCAGCTCGGCCTTCTTCATGGTCAAACGCTCCTCCGGCGTGAAGCGACGGAGGGTCTCTCCATCGAACCCCCACTCATCGCTAATCATCACAGGATCAGAAGCGAGCACGTCCTGATCCTGGGTCTCACAGTCAACTTCTTGAACCGCGTCTGAGCAGCGGCTGTGGAGGTGGCTCGGGTCAGGGATGGTCACGGTCAGACCGCGCTCGTCCAGGACCATGTCGATCTGCGGCTCCTCGGCCTGAACGCCAAAAGAGAGAAGGAGAGCGAGCAGAATGCTCATGGTTTCACCTCGTGGTTGGGAAAAGAGAACACTTCTTTATATCTTATTATAACATTTTTGTCAATCACTTTATATGATATAATACAAATATGCAGATATTAGACAAAATAAAGCAATTTAAAAACACTTTTCTCCCCGTATGATAATTTTTAATAATAAAAAATACAAACTATTTTTCAGCAACGCCCTGCCTCCATTAATTGCTCTAAATTATGCTGACGAACAATTCTTTAAGGAATTTAAAAAACTATGCGGCACCAAATACCGTATCGTTTCTATTATTAAAAAAGGCTGGCAAAAAAAATACGGCCTTCTCTTAGATATTGAAAAATTATCAAAAAACTTTGCATCAAAAATAAATAATAAAAAATGGGCTCCAAACTTATTAACTACTTACAATAACCAATCTAAAGAATTAAAAAAAATATTAACTTTAATTTCATCTAAAAATTATTCTAACCTTAATAACTCCAAAATAATAAAAGCCCTTAAAAAAGTAAGGCATAGATCTGCGCCTTTAGACGCACTTAGTAATATGCTGCACTTATTTAGCTCTCTAGTGGGCAATCAATTCTTTGAATCGTTGTGCACTTATACAGATGATAAAAACAAAATCAACAAAAATTTTATTTTTTATACTCAACCAATAAAAGAAAGTCGCTTTGCTAAAATAAAAATCAAAACTCTAGCAAATAAAATAAAGCTTTCTGATAAAGATAAAAATTTTAGTAAAATTTTAAGGATAGGTACTTTTATAAAAGATGATGTTTCCGAACTTCTTGATTTAAGAAAAGAATTAATGGAAAACTTATTTAAAGAAGTGTCTAAAAGGATCGACTGTTCAGTAGAGGATTTAGAATATCTACAAATTAATGAAATTGAAAAAAGTTTATTAGAAAAAAAATCTTCTTCGCAGTTAATTAAAAAAAGGAGAGACATAACTATTCTTTATTATCCTAAAAATGCTTTAAAAATATATGAAGGCGACAAGGCGAAAGCTTTTCTTAAAAAAGCTAAGCTCCGCGAAGTTATTAAAGATAAAAAAATTAAAACTCTAAAGGGCCAAATCGCGTCACTGGGAAAAGCAACTGGAAAAATCATAATCGCCAACAACAGCGATCAAGCTTTAAAAAAAATAAAGCCTGGAAATATTTTAGTCGCCCCATATACTGCCATAGAATATGTTCCAGCTATGAAAAAAGCTGCAGCCATTATCACTGAAACCGGTGGAATAACATCTCATGCTGCTATTATCTCTAGAGAACTAAACATCCCTTGCGTTATTGGCATAAAAAACGCTACTCACGTCCTTAAAGACGGAGACCAAGTTGAAGTAGACGCTGAAAAAGGAATAATTACTAAAATATGAATGAATTAACAAAAAAATTAAAGGACGCAGAATGGGACCACAGGGTTTTTAGACAAGGTTTTTTACAATCCAAGCATATTTGTAATGAGGTAGAGCTAGCTCGACTCGAACTAACTAAAAAAATATCCGCCCAATATCAATCTGTAATCTGGATCAAAGACCGCAATTTATTTGACGAAGCTAGTAACGAAAAATTCGAACTACTCTTTAAACAGGCTTTTACCGAAAACAAAGACTGGTCATTAATAAAATTTGAAGAATTAAAAAAAATAAGCCAGCAAGTAGATAA
Organism: uncultured Gammaproteobacteria bacterium; assembly: GCA_964572175.1. Classification (GTDB taxonomy): domain Bacteria; phylum Patescibacteriota; class Patescibacteriia; order UBA9570; family CAZNEH01; genus CAZNEH01. Next base: position 13,633 of record CAZNEH010000010.1, on the reverse strand, counting down.
ACTTGTTAAAAAATTAAAAGAATATAAAAAAACTGAAACAATAAAATTATTCTCAGAATACGTGGAGCTACTAAAAAGCATTCAAAAATATTATGTCATCGCCGCCCCTTTAACTAATTACTGCGAAAAGGAATTAACTGATCACCCAGAACTAATTAAAAGCTATGCCTTTTCTTATGAACCATTAGAAATAGATGATTTTTACAACTCTAAAAATCCTTTAGAAGAATTCGCCTGGATTAAAACCGCTTACAACATTGTTAAAGAGCTAACCCCAGAAGAAGTAAAAGAAGAAATGTCTTTAGAAAGCTCTTCAAAACCAACTACTAAAATCCCAGCCGACTTAAAACATTTAGTAGACGGAATGCAAATAGGGATCTACTTAAGAAACCGCATGAAAGAACTGGGCCAAAAATTATGGTATTACATCGAGCCAGTAGCTCAAGACCTAGCCAAAGAACTAAATATTACTAGAGACGAATTTTTTCATCTTCGTTACCAAGAAGTCTTAGAATCTTTAGAAAAAAACAAGCTAACTGTTTCTAAAAAAGAAATTTCTGAGAGGATGAAGGGTTATGTCATTGGTTTTATGGAAGGAGAAGAAATTTTACTTACTGGCTCCGACGCTCAAGAATTAATCGATTTTTTTAGTCAATCAAAAAAAGAAGGGGATATAGTTAAGGGCCAAGTCGCTTGTTTAGGTAAAATCAAGGGAACAGTTAGAGTTATTTTAAACAAGCACGACTTCCCAAATTTAAAACAAGGAGAAATTCTAGTTACTCGCATGACCACTCCAGACTTTGTCGTCTTAATGAAAAAATCCGCCGCCATTATCACTGACGAAGGCGGATTATCCTGCCACGCGGCCATTGTTTCCCGCGAACTAAACATCCCTTGTGTTATTGGCACAAAAAATGCCACCCAAGTCCTCAAAGACGGTGACCAAGTCGAAGTCGACGCTGAAAAAGGAATAATAAAAAAAATAACATGATTATATGAATGAAACACCAAAAACAAAAGAATGGCTCACGTTTTGGCTTTTGTTTTTTACTTACACTATAACTTGCTTATTTAGCGTCTTAGATTATATTTATTTAGACAGAGGCGCTAATTATAACTTTGTTTTTGGCTTAACTTTTTTAGTAATATTTATTATTGGCAACATTTTAAGGTTTATCACTATTCGCCAACTAGGGAAATTCTTTCATCTTAATGTAAAAATTCACGAAGACCATAAAATAATTCAACATGGGCTTTACAAATACGTTCGTCATCCAATGTATTTTGCTAATTTTTTAATATTTGCCGGAGTTGCCGGAGTTTTTAACTCTCTCACCGGAGTATTTTTAGCAACTTTTTTAATTATTCCCGCTCTTGTTTTTAGAATCAAACAAGAGGAAAAATATTTAATCGAAAAATTTAACGACGATTATAAAAAATATATGGCTAAAACAAAATTATTTATTCCTTTTATTTTAGTTCTTACTCTTTTTTTAACAGGCTGCTTAGGCGCTCAAGAACAACTAACCGAGTCAACTGGAATTATTTTAGAAAAACCAGATACTTTTAACTCTCACTTTGGAGCCATGCACCCAGAACACAATTATTCTGAAGTATACAATCTCGGCATTCGCTGGGAACGACCCCATCCCGGTCCATTTATCTGGGATGAAATAGAGGAAGAAGAGGGAGAATACAATTGGGGAGAAACAGACGAATGGATTTTAGAAGCCCAAGCCAATGGATTCAACACTGCTCCAACAATTTGGCCTTATGCCGACTGGGATCAAGAAACTTGCCATGGAGACGAAGAATTAATTAAACCTTTACACTTTCACGACTTACCAGAACGTCGCCATAAACCTTGTGATGAACAAAAATACAAAAAATTTATCACTACTTTAATAGAACGATACGACGGAGACGGTGAAAACGACATGCAAGGATTAAAATATCCAGTTTTAGTTTATGAAATCTCAAACGAACCTACTATGCAAGGCGGAGATAACGAGCATGAAGGCCAAGACTTATACTTTTTTAAAGGTTCAGTCCAGGATTACGTCGACACATTAAAATGGTCTTACGAAGCTATTAAAGAAACCAATTCTGAAGTCTTAGTTTCTCCAGCTGGAATGGCTGGAACCGACGGAGATGTCACTAAATTTTGGCAAGAAGCTATCGATCTAGATGCTGATAACTATGCCGACCTCTGGTCTTTTCATAATATTGGCCAAGACAATGAATATTTATTAGCTGACGAAGCCATGGAATTTTTCAATAAAAATAATATTGATAAACCAATCTGGCTTCCAGAAAATGAATATCGATATGAAAAAGAAAGAGACGGAGATCTCTCTCAAGCTGCCAGCGACATGATTAAAAGCCATTGCCGCGCCTTTAGCTTAGGTGTCGACAAAATCTTTTTAACCAGCATTCAAACTGATCAACAACCACCTAAAACAAACAACTTGGATGCACGCTTTGCCGGAAACGACGAAGCTATTACTGCTTACTCAGAATTTGTTGCTGCTATCGATTATTTCACCTCAGTAGAAAAAATAAACGAAGAAAAATTTATTTTCACCATGCCAGATACTAGCCAAGTAGAAATCTCTTGGGAAAATAATTCAAAACCACAAATAAAAAAATAATTAAAATAAAAATATGAAAAAATTATTATTCATTCTAAGCTTGCTCTTGCTTTGGCCAGGTCTAGGCTTAGCCGCCACTGAACTAAATACTTTTGTTGAATTTACTGGAGAAGCAGCTGGTGACGGAGCTGGCTCTGGTCTATCTATTGCCGGAGACGTTAATGGAGACGGTTATGACGACTTTTTAATTGGCGCCTCTACCAACGACGATGCCGCAAATAACGCTGGCGCAGCTTATCTTATTTATGGCAGCGCCACTAAGCTTACCTCAATTGATTTGTCAGATTCCAGTGTTGTAAAATTTAGCGGTGAAAACGCCGGAGACCTTACTGGATCAAGAGTTTCTGCTGCTGGAGACGTTAATGGAGACGGTTATGACGACTTTTTAATTAGCACCACCTCTAAAGATGCTTCAGCCGGAGCCGCATATTTAATTTATGGAAAATCAGCTGCTCATACATCTTTAAGTTTATCTGATTCTAGTGTTGTTGAATTTTCTGGAGAATCAGCCGGAGACTATGCTGGTGATAATATTTCTGCAGCCGGTGACATTAACCAAGACGGGTATGACGATTTTTTAATTAGCGCCTCTGGAGACGACGACAATGGTGACGGAGCCGGAGCAGTATATATTATTTACGGCCAAGCCACCCAGCTTACTTCTACTAGTTTAAGTAGTGGCTCTATTATTAAAATTACCGGAGAAAATGCAGGCGATGGTCTAGCTTCTGGACTAACAGCTGGCGACCTAAACGGAGATGGTTACACCGACATTATTATGAACGCTCCTAATAATAACGATGCTGCCGCTTATGCTGGAAAAATATATGTAATCTACGGCCAAGCGCCTCCAATATATTCCGGAGTTGTAGACACCCTTGCCTCTGCCAGCTTTACAGGTGAAGCTGCTCAAGACTTTGTTGGTGGATCCATGAGTGCAGAAGCTGATGTAAATGGAGATAGTTATGCCGATCTTTTAATAGGCGCAGCTAATCATGATGGTGACGGAGCTAACTCTGGAGCTGCTTACCTAATCTATGGCCAAGCAGACACCCTTTCTTCAGTTAACTTAAATGATTCATCTGTAATAAAATTCACTGGTGAGGAAGCCGGTGATATTGCTGGTATTGATCTAACCTTGATCCCAGATGTTAATGGAGACGGCTATGGAGATATTTTCATTGGTGCTTCTATGGACGATACTAATGCCGCTGATGCTGGAGCTGCTTACCTAATCTATGGCCAAGCAGACACTTTAACTAGTATGGATTTATCAGATTCTAGTATTGAAAAATTCTTAGGCCAAGATTCTATGGATATTGCTGGCGATGTAATTGGCTCTTCTGGAGATATAAATGGAGATGGTTTTTCAGAGTTACTACTTTCTGCTTATTATCGCACTGGCCAAGCTGCTAATGATGGCGTTACTTACCTTGGTTATCTTTATATGGATGAAGACGGAGATGGAATAGCTGGAGACGGAGGAATATTTGATGGTGAAGATTGCGACGATTCTGATTCTGATATTAATCCTAATAAACCAGAAATCCAAGACGATGAAACAGATAATAACTGCGATGGTGAAATAGACGAAGTTAATACTGACGACACTCACCCTGATTACGAGGACTACGACCCTACAACAGAAGATCTCCACGACGCTACTATCGCTTCTGTAGAGGGAGGTAAGAGGGGGAATATTAAGGTTACTTATTCTGATAATTCTATTTATCGATACAACATATTTAACATTTCTCTTACTAAGTTAACTAAAGTTAAGCATTATCAAGACACAGGCTATTACACCGTTCTCCATCCTCAAGCTAAAAGAATTGCCTTTGTTAATATTTATAGCGGGGAAGTATTAGATAATAGTATAATCAACAAAAACGTTGCTTATAAATATAACTCCTCAAAAATATTCAATGGCTTTAGGGATAGAGACTATGCTGTTATTTCTTCTCGAAAAAGCAATGGAGAAATTAGGGTAGCGGTTATTAGAATTAAACCAAATAAAGAAGCCTTTGGTAAAAAAGTTGCCTCTAAATTTGTTAATGAAAAAGTTAGAGTTAGTAAAACTAAAAGAAATAAAAATAAAATATTGCTAAAAAACAAAAATAGTAAAAATCTTCAAAGATATCTCTTTACTAAAAAATATAATCTAAAAAGTTTGTGAGAAAATATTTTCTAGTTGCCATTATTATTTTCAGCTTTTCTACCTGTGCCCAAGCCACTACTTATTATACATCACCTGACGGAAGTAACAGCAACCCTGGAACTGAACAAAGTCCTTTTGCCGATCCTGGTTATGCCTCGCGCCAACTATCTACTAGCGACAACCTTATAATTTTAGGCGGCACTTATTATCTTAGCGAATACGACGCTGACATTATCACTCCACCTTCTGGCAAAAAAGGTGACTGGACTGTTATTAGAGGTGAAAAAGGTAACCGCCCGGTCTTAAAAGGCAGTAACAATTTACTAACTGCTATAAATTTACCAGATAATAAATACGTTAAAATAAAAAATCTAGAGATTACCAGCGATAACGGGGCTAATTTTCGAGAAGCTATCTCTGGAGTAGAAAGCCAGTTAAAACACATTATTATAAATAATGTCTATATTCACCATATCGACGAATTTGGCATTGACTTTAAAGACGTAGACGATCTTACCATCGATAACACTACTATAAAATACACTGGCTTTGGAGCTATCGGTGGCCCATCTGCAGAAAACGGTGGATGGAGAAATATTTTAATTAGAGACTCTAAACTCTCTTATTCTGGGCACTACTACCAAGGAGAAGACAAACTTGGTCCATACGACCGACCAGACGGCTTTGGAATCGAAGAATCCAACGGACCAATTCGAATTATTAGAACTAGTGCTAATTACAACATGGGCGATGGCTTAGATTCTAAGTCAAAGAACACTTACATTAATAGGTGTATTGTAGCTAATAACTATGCCGATGGAATAAAATTATGGCAAGGGGACAGCGAAATTCGAAACACCCTTATCTATGGCCGCGGAGGCGGGAACACCATTACTACTCCTTGGTCGCCCATTGTTATTGGCTCAGATAACGCTGGAGATGTGTTTAAACTTAAAAATAATACTATTGACGATGAAGTAGGGAATAATTATGTTACAGCTATTCAATATGATGACTCTGAGGATATAAAATTATACATGAAAAATAATATTTTCTCTTCTAGGGGTCCTAATAACTCACCAGTTTATATCGGCGAGTCAGTCGACGCGAAAATAAAAAACAATTTGTTTTATTTCCCAAACAGCAACCGCATCCTAGATTATGGCAACAACAGCTACACCTCCGACCAAGTTGATGGCTTTGGTACAAACAATATCTACGCAAACCCTCGTTTTACAAAAAAATATAAACTAAAGAAAAACAGCCCCGCTATTAAATCTGGAATGAAAAAAGGAGCTCCTACCTACGACCTTGATAATAAAAAAAGAGGTAAAAAAATTGACATTGGAGCTTACGAATATTAAAAAATGTGTTATAATATATTCATAATATATTTAACTTTTCCATAAAATATGAATGGAGGTATCTTTACTTTAAAACGATTCACTAGTTTCGTTTTTATTTTATTTGCCATGATATTTATTCCATTAAACATCATTCAGGCTGTTTACTTAGAATTTACCCAAAAATACGTTTACAACGAAGGAACTTATTACCGCGCTCGAGCCGTGGCCGCCACAGACATCGACGAAGACGGCGATATGGACGTAATAGTAGGCGATAGTTATTACGATGATCTTATTTGGTATAAAAACAACGGATCTGAAACTTTTAGTAGAGTAGTTATAGATTCAACTTACGATCGAGCCGCTCAAATAGAAATAATGGATCTAGACGAAGATGGTGACTTAGATATTATTGGCGGAGACAACGACGCCTATCAAATCAAATGGTGGGAAAACGATGGTGCTGAGAACTTTACCGAACAAGTAGTGAGTTCTTATGGCTCAGACTTTACCATTCACGACATTGATGATGATGGAGACTACGATTTTGTTGCCCCAGACTGGAGCAGTGGGCTTTATTGGGTTGAAAACAATGGCTCAGAAGTTTTTACTAATCGCCTTATTAACGCCTCTTACACTGCGGCTTGGACAACTTGTGCTGGAGACATGAACGGAGATACTACTGAAGACATTGTTTTTAACCGATACAACGGAAACCTTTATCTTTTAACTAACGATGGCTCTGAAAGCTTCACTGAGACCACTATCGACACAGGCAACGTTGCTAAAACCCTAGCTTGTGTTAGCTTAGACGGCGATGCTGATATTGATATAATTTCCGCTCATTCTTATGGCGGAGACATCATCTGGTTCGACAACAACGGCTCTGGAACCTTTACTGAAAAAACCGTTATCTCTGGATCTTATGGAACAGACGACTTTAAAGTAATTGATTTAGACACTGATGGAGATCTAGATATTGTTACCGCTGATGATACTAATCATAAAGTTTTATGGTTTGAAAACAACGGCTCAGAAACCTTTACTGAAAGAACAGTGGACACTTATTATAACGGCGTTACCACTGTAGACGTGGCCGACATTGATGGCGATACTGACTTAGACGTAGTTGCTGGGTCTTACGAAAACGGACAAGATGTAATGTGGTTTCAGGCCGCCCTAGATACTACCAATCCTGGTATTAGCACTCTTTCTCCAGCTAACGACTCTGCTGGAGCCGCTACTACTTCTGATTTAGTTATTACCTTTGATGAAGCTGTAGACGCAGAAACTGGATTTATTAAATTATATAAAGCAGACACCACTTTAATTCAATCTTTTAATGTTACCTCAGACATCTCCGGATCTGGAACTACTACTATTACTGCCAACCCAACTAGCGATCTAGACGAACAAACAGAATACTACATACAAATAGACGCCACTGCTTTTGATGACCCAACTGGAAATAGTTTCGCTGGAATCGCAGACGAAACCACTTGGGACTTCACTACAGCTGACGAAACAAGTCCTTCTATCTCCACTTTATCACCAGCTAACAGTGCCACTGGAGTAGCCATAGATTCTAATTTAGTGGTCACTTTTGACGAAGCTGTAAATGTAGAAACTGGAAATGTTATTTTATACAAAGCTGGTCACCAAGAAGTAGAATCAATCGATATTACTAGCGGCCAAGTAACTGGCGACGGTACCAGTACTATCACCATTAACCCTAGTTCTGATTTACAAGAACTATATGTTTATTATCTTTACATCAACGCCACTGCCATCGACGACCTAAATGGAAATAGCTTTGCTGGAATAGCAGACGATTCTACCTGGACTTTCACCACCACCGGAACTGCTGGCGTAACTGTTTCTACAGCCTCTGGAAATACCAACGAGGCTGCAGCCACTGCTACTTTCACTGTTGTCTTAGACACCGAACCCACTGCTAATGTCACTATTCCAGTTTCTTCCTCAGACACTGGCGAAGGGACTGTTTCTGATTCTACTTTAACTTTTACTCCTGGCGATTGGAACACTCCGCAAACCATTACCGTTACTGGTGTAAACGACGACTTAGACGACGGCAACCAAGCCTATAACGCGGTCTTAGGCTCTACCACTTCTAGCGACGGAAATTACAACGGTCTAAACCCTAGCGATGTTTCTTTAACTAACGAAGACAACGATACTTTTGGCGTTACTAAAAGCCAAACTTCGCTGACCTTAACTGAAGGAGGAACCAGCGATACTTATACCCTAGTTCTAAACACAGAACCTACCGCTGACGTAACTATTACTTTAGATGATTCTAATAACGACATTACTGTTTCTCCATCTACTCTTACTTTTACTTCTGCAAACTGGGATACTACTCAAACTGTTACCGTCTCTCCAGTAGACGACGACATTGACGAAGACTCACACACAGACGCTGTAACTCATACTGCTGCTTCTAGCGACTCTAATTACAACAACACTACTATTACTAATGTTAATATTTCTTTAACCGACAACGACACCGCTGGAATTACCACCACTGGCACTGACGCTTCTCTTACCGAAGGCGCTAGTACAACTTATACTCTAGTCTTAGATTCTGAACCCACAAACGATGTCACCGTCTCTCTTTCCTCTGCTAACAGTGAAGTCACTCCGACTTCTTCTGTAACTTTCACCTCCGCTAACTGGGACACTGCCCAAACCATTACTTTAACCGCCACCGACGATACAGATTATGAAGGTGATCATTCCGACACTGTTGCTCATTCTGTCACTAGCGACGATTCTAATTATAATTCTTACTCTTTAACTGATTTAACTATTTCTATCACAGACAACGACGAAGAACCTGTTGAAGAAACCCCAGAAGAGGAGGAAACCGAAGAAGTGGTTCCAGAAGATAAAGAAGAAGTAGGGGAATTAGAAAGCAGCCCTACCGGCCCTGGCCAAGTAACTATTTACGATAAAGATAGCGATGAAATTCATTGCACTATTAACGCCTGGTCCAAAGGCGGCGCTATTGGTAAATTCATGCAAACCCTAGACCAAGATCAAGTAGCCGTGGTTAAAAACCGTTACGGATCCACTGTCCACATCTACGACCTTAACTGTAACTTAATAGACAAGAAACGTTTATCTCCAAAAATTCACCCTCGTCAAATGGCGATTCGAAATTTTATTGGCGGCAGCAATTCCCAAGAAATTGTTTTAGGTTCTAGGAGGGGATCAACTTTATACTTAAAAGCTTTCCGTTATAACCAAAATAAAAACGAATGGTACTTACTTCGTGAAAAATCTTTCCGTCCTGTGCCTATTAACTACACTTTGGAAAAAACTTCTAAAGGCTATGTCCAAATCAAAAGCTCTAAGGGCAAAGTCTTGCACACTTGGAAAATGAAGAAAACTTCTGCTAACGATACAAAAATAGTTATTTAAATAAACAAAAATAAGCCCCGCACCTCATACGTGCGGGTTGTTTTTATTTGACCCATTTCTACTTATATAGTAAGTTATACATGCTCAAAACAGAGCTTCACCGACGGAGAATCACCTATGAACACCGCCCCCATCGTCAGCGCCTCCAAGCCCGACCTCGACGGCCAGCAGTACCACCTCAAGACCAAGCCTGGTGACCTGCCTGCCCACTGCCTCATCCCGGGCTCGAAAGAACGCGCCCTTGAGATCGCTGAGAGCTACTTCACCGACGGCTTCAGACTTCTCAACGAGTACCGCGGTCTCACAGTCTGTGTCGGCAAGTACCGCGACCTGGACATCTGCACTGTGGCCAGTGGCATGGGCGATGCCTCCATCGGCGTCGTCCTGCCAGAGGCCGCCCGCTGTGGTGTCCGCCGCTTCTGCCGCGTCGGCTCCTGTTCCACGCTCTGGGAAGACGTCCAGCTCGGCGACTCCTGCATCGCTTCCGGTGCCGTCCGCCTGGAGTCCGCCTCCAACAACTGGGTTATCCCCGAGTACCCGGCCTACGCCGACTACCGCATGACCGCCGCCCTGGTCAAAGCCGCCGAACAGCTCGGCCTGCCGTTCCACGAGGGCATCGAGGCCACCACCACCTGCTTCAACGAAGGCCAGGCTCGCCCCGACGACAACGACTACATCCCGGAGCGACTGCTGATGCAGCATCGTGAACTGATCGCCCGCGGCGTCCTGCACTACTCCATGGAGTCCGCGACCCTCTTCACCTGGTGCAGCACCCACTGGCCCAAGGACGCCAAGCCCCGGGACCGCTACTGGGCCGGCTCGGTCAGCGCCGCTTACGGCAACCGCATCACGGACAAGCTCCAGGGCGGGGCCGGCGACGACGCCGCCATCCAGATCGCCCTGCAGGCCATGTGGCTCGTCAACCAGAAGTACCCCATCTAGTCCCAACTAGAAGGGGAACAACCTCCTTGTAACTATCGCTTCACTGTGGTAGTTGCGAGGAATTTTTTTATTATAAAAAAGACCCCACCAGCCAACTCGTCCGTAGACGTAGTTGGTTGGCGAGGTTGTGGAACTAATTCTAGGGAGCCACTGTGAACCACCGGTCCTTCCAGTCAAACCCCTTAGCTCGAAGAACCTCTCCAACTGCCGAGCCCCAGGCCAGCTGATCAGGATAGTCCTCCATGAACTGGATGACCTCATCCCGGCTAAACAAAGCCTGGATGATCACCCCAACTTCCGCCGGATGGCCCACCTCCTCCAGCAGAGCTATTTGCACGTGCATCCTCTGACGCAGTGCTCGTTGAAAGCGGCGAGCCAGCTTTCGATCGCGACCCATTACCTGGTAAAGCTGGCGATCCAAGAGTATTCCGTTATGAGCCTCCATCGACTCTAGGGCGTTGATCACGATCTGCGGCGCCTGTTCACCGATCTGATCACGATTCTCGTAGACGAACAAGAAGATGTTTGCCATAGTAGCAGCCATTTTTGTTTTCTCCCGAAGCTTGAATTGAAAATGACTTTATTAAACTATAACATTTCCTTAAAAAAGTCAATAATGCTACAATAAAAGCATGAAAAATAAACAAATCATTGCTTTACAAATACTTTTAGGATTAAAAGCCTTAGCCTGGACCGTATTTAGCGTCTTAATACACTTTATTATAAACTCTGGAGAATTCTACGGCATTCTTATCTTATCTATTTTAATGTTAGGTAATGCCGCCATCTTTGCTTTACTAGCTTGGAAAATAAAAACCAGAAAAAAACTCTGGATCTATCTCGCTTTATTCTGGACCCTCCTAAACCTTATCCTCACTTTTACCGACGAATTTGGAATCTACGACTTCCTAATCCTTTTACCCGATTTACCAATTTTAGTTTTACTTTTCTTAAATAAAAAACCCGCTCATAAAGCGAGAAAAAAGGTGCATGGGGAGGTTAGCTGAGCTAGGCATCGTCGAGCTGATCATAGGCCCGGAAAAACCCGCAATTACGCGACCAGGCGATGCGGGTAGCCAACTCATGTCGGGACGCATCCCGCAAACCACCTCCTCCATGCCCAAACACTTTACCATATAATAAAAATTAGTCAATACGATTAATGAAATAAAACACTAGTCTTTTACGTATTAATAAATAGGCACTAAATATAGTGCAATAGTTTCGTATTTGTGTTATAATTGGATAAATTTATTAATAAATATTAAAATATCTTCCATAACACCCCTCTCTCCAAGAATGTGGAGAGAGGAGAAGGGGGAGAGAGGAATAAATATGAACAACAAAAAAGAAATGAAAATGAACTTTTTCGCTAAATGGGCGAAATTTTTTATTACTAAGTACAAAATCACTCTTTTATTACTTATAACCCTAATGGGCTTGGGATATTACGGTCTGACCACCAATCAACGCCAAGATTTCCCACCAATGACCATTAATTATGTCTTTGTTCAAGCAATTTACCCAGGCGCTGACCCAGAAACAATTGCCCAAGAAGTTTTAGACCCAATTGTTAAAGAGCTCCAAGCCAACGACAAAACCCTTAAAACTCGTTCTACAGCTCAAGCTAACTTCGGAATGACAGTTGTCGAGGTAGACAGTTACGACAAAGACGAAATCGAATCAATTTCTTCCGACTACAAAGACGCGGTTAATTCTCTAAGCTTACCCCAAGACGTAGAAGTAGAAGTTGGCACTGAAGAAGCCATGGGACCATCTATGGCCTATGTTCTTTATAGCGACGAAAAATCTATGTCCGAGCTTATTGAGCTCGCCCCAAAAGTTGCAGACTACTTAGAAGGGGAAAGCCAAGAAGCAAAAGAAGTTAGCGTTGTGCCAGATTCTAGCTTTCAAGTTGAAATAAAAGTAGATTCTGAAAAATTAACTGATAAAGGACTAGCTTTACAAAGCGTTAAAACAGCCCTAGAAAATAATCTTACTATTTTACCTGGTGGAAGCATTACTCAAGACGACATCACCAAGCAAATTTCCATTAATAAGGTCATTACTACTCTAGATGATATAAAAACTCTGTCTATTAATAACAATACCACCTTAGAAGAAGTAGCTGAAATCAATAGAGTTAACACTGCCTCTGAAGAAGAAATTACCATGGCCGCTTATCTCGACGACAAGGGCGAGCCTACTTTTTCTGACGAAGCTGTTTACCTCATGGTCATGAAAAAAGATGACGGAGACGTTATCAGCTTAAGAGAAGACATGGACGCAGCCCTAGCCGCTATTTACGGCAAAAATATTATTCCTGAAGACGTTAAAGTAAATCTTACTTACGATACCTCTAGCTATGTAGCTGACTCTATTAATTCTTTAGTTAGCAACGGTCTCATTGGTTTATTAGCCATTGTTCTTGTTTTCTTATTCTTTATCGACTTTAGAACTGGTATTGTAGTTAGCCTTATCATCCCAATGGCTTTCTTTATTACTTTCTTTGTATTAAAACAAATCGGTTATACCTTAAATATTCTAGTTTTATTCTCACTCATCTTAACTCTAGGTATTTTAGTAGACAACGCTATTGTAATTGCCGAGGGAATTCTTCATCGTATTCAATATGAAGGAAAGAAAAAATTAGAAGCCTCTGTTGAAGCTATCCGCGATCTTGGCCCAGCCGTAACTGCGGCCACAGCCACTACTGTGGTAGTATTTATTCCATTTGCTATGCTCGGCGGATTTATGGGTGAAATTCTAAAGTATATTCCAATCACTGTTATTATCATGCTTATAGTTTCTTATTTCTTAGCTATTAGCATCACTCCATTGCTTGCTCGCTTCATTTTAAAACAAGAAACCACGGCTGAAAAGAAAAAGAAAAAAATAGCAGTCTGGAATATTATTGGCCAAGGACAAAGAGCTATCGACGGCTTAGTTCATGTTTACGACAAGGTAATGAACTATGTTCATCCCAGGCGTTGGATGAAAGCTTTAATTATCTTACTAGTTATTATCGGTTTAGGTTTTAGTTTCTACTTACCAGCCCAAGAAAAAATTTCTACCTCTCAATTTCCAGTAAC
>CAZNEH010000009.1:0-36229 GCA_964572175.1 uncultured Gammaproteobacteria bacterium | reverse complement strand
TCTTGATGTTAGCTGGAGCAAGATTAATAGTAATGCGAACATCAGGAAAACCAAAAAGGCTTTAAAATTTTAGAACGTAATTTTAATTGTAAATGGGGAGAAATAGATCTGATTGCTCTAAAAAATAACCGCCTCCATTTTATCGAGGTAAAAACCAGGACTAATCTAAAAAAGGGGAGACCAGAAGAGGCTTTAACTAGGCATAAGCGCCAGTCTTTTTACCGGGCTTGCCATGTTTTTATCACCACCCATAACCTCGAAAACGCTAAATGGCAAATGGATTGTCTAGCTATTTTATTTGATCCTTTTAAAAATCAGGCCAAAATTAGGTATATCCCCAATATTTCCATTGACACAAGGGGTGGATATTCGGTAAGATAAAGGATGTGAATAGCTCTTTAGAAACCAAGGAGGTTTAAACCCCCTTTCCTGAGGGACTCTAATAAATTAGTCCCCTTGGAAAGTTATTTTTTCTATCAAGGGGTTAAACCACAATACTATGTCTTTATTATCTAGGGTAGTTGCTTCTACTCTGATCGCAGTCATGGTTAGCGTCTTGGTTTTACCATCAGCTGTTTTAGCAGCTCCAGTTCCGACTCCGGGTACTCCAACTCTTCTATCTCCTAGTGAAGGTTGGTCTACAACTGAGAAAAAGCCTTTAATCAAAGGCCTTACTCAAAATGATACCCAAGTCGCAGTCTACATTGATGATACTTTCAATGGCCGGGCTACAGTTCAAAATGGTATTCAAGGTACAGCCAGTTTTGCTTACACTCCATTTTTAGACCTAACTCCTGGTTGGCACACTGTTAAAGTGAAGTCACAAGATGATCGCACGGGCTTAGAAAGCGCGACCACGCTTGTTCGCAGTTTCTATGTTGATCTTCCTTTACCAGCTCCAACCCTAACTACTCCGGTAGTTAACGAGGATACTACTTGGTCTAAACCATGGATCACTGGTCTTTCCAAAAACGACACTGTTGTTCATGTTTACATCGACGGTGTTTATAACGGAAAAACCAAAGTTGTTAATAGCGAATCTGGGACTGCCAATTTTTCTTACCAACCATTTTTAAACTTAACTCCTGGTACTCATCAAGTAAAAGTTGTTGCTAAAGACGTTCGAGGTAAAGCAAGCGTTACTAGTCAAACATTAGATATTAATGTTTACAACCCAAAAACTGTAACCACAACTGCAAGCTCAGACGAAGCAAATACTCAGCAAGACGAACAAAATCAAAATTCAGAAAACAAAAATACTTCTGAAGAAGGCGAGGAAACATCTTCTCAATCTGAAGAAAGTGAAGAAGGCGAGGAAAACGACCTAAGCGAAGAAGCTAGTAATAGCACTATTGGCTGGGCCATGCTTATCGCCATTGCCGCTGGTCTAGTATACCGCAACCGTCGCAGCGTTAAAGGATTCTTTAACGACGACAATCCAGGCGGAGGAAACTCTAGTGGCGGATCCAGTGATTCTAGTTCAAGTACCGTTGAAGTCATTACTAAAAAAGACGACAACAACACTCCTAAATCACCGCCTCCTGCTTCAAACTATTAGCCAAAAAAGGACCCCGTTTACGCGGGGTCTTTTTATTGACAAAAAAACCCCCATATTATATAATCTACATAGACTAGTATTCTAAATACTGGTTTTTTTAATTAGTAAAAACATAATATGGCAGACGATAACGTATCAAATATATCCATGGCTATTAAACAGATTTGCGAGGAAAAGAACATTCCTTTTGAATCTGTGATCTCCTCAATCGAGGCTGCTTTAGCCGTGGCTTACCGTAAAGAATTCGGCGAAAAAGGACAAAACATCCAAGTTGAATTCAATCCCGTTAATGCTTCTATGCGCATTTACGACGTCAAAACAGTAGTTGAAGACGTTCTTTATAAAGAATATTTAAAAGAGCAAAAAGAACTTGAAAAGGCTGCTGAAGAAGAAGCCAAAGAAGGTCCCAAGGAAGAGGTTAAAGAAGACAAGAAAGAGAAAAAAGAGCCCGAGTCTCCTGACGAGGGTAGTGACGAAGAAGAGGAAAAAAGATTTAATCCTAAAACAGATATTGCTTTAGCTGAGGCTAAAAAAGAGCATCCAGAAATAGAATTAGAAGAAGAAATCAAAACCGAGTTAGACGCTCCAGAAGAATATGGTAGAGTTGCTGCTCAAACAGCTAAACAAGTTATTATTCAAAAACTTCGTGAAGCTGAACGAGAAACTTTATTTGATACTTACCAAGATCGTATTGGCGAAATTGTAAACGCTACTGTTCAACGAGTGGAAGGGCGTTATGTTTTTGTTGATCTTGGTCAAGCTACTGCTGTAATGCCTCCTCAAGAACAAGTTCGTGACGAACGTTACGAGCCAGGGCAAAAAGTTAAAATCTATTTAGTTTCTGTAGACAAGACCAATAAAGGTCCTGAGATTTTAGCTTCTCGAGCTCATCCTGAAATGGTCGCCGAGCTATTCCGTTTAGAAGTTCCTGAAATTAGCGGCGGAGAAATTGAAATCAAAGGCGTTGCTCGCGAAGCCGGGTCTCGTTCCAAGATCGCTGTTCTTTCAGAAGATGATTCTATTGACCCAATTGGTTCTTGTGTTGGTCAACGTGGAACTCGTGTTCAAACTGTTATTACAGAATTAGGTGGAGAAAAAATAGATATTATTGAATGGTCTGATGATCATGTAAAATTCATTAATAATGCTTTAGCTCCAGCTAAAATATTAAATGTTAAATTAGACGAAGAAACAAAGACCGCTACAGTTGAAGTTAAAGAAGATCAATTTTCTTTAGCCATTGGTAAGCAAGGTCAAAATGTTCGTTTAGCCTCTCAACTTACTGGTTGGCAACTTGATATTGTTAAAGAAGAAGGAACTGAAGAAAAACCAGAAGAGCCAACAGAAGAAGTTAAGGAGGAAACAAAAGAGGAAGAAGAATAAATTAAATAATAATTAATAATAAGTAAAGACGAGGCACGCCTCGTCTCTAAAGCAAGTCTATGAATCCATTCACAATCTTCGCTTTAGTCAGTTCTGTTGTAGCTATTGTCTACGGAATTGTCCTAATTAAGATGATTCTTAAAAAAGGAACTGGCTCTGAGAAAATGCAAGAAATAGCTCAGGCTATTCAAGAAGGTGCTTCTGCCTATTTAAATCGGCAGTACAAAACTATTGGTATTATTGCCGTAGTTGTATTTATCATTCTTTGGTTAGTTTTAGATCTTAATACTGCCCTTGGCTTTGCCGTTGGTGCTGTATTCTCTGGTCTAGCAGGTTACATTGGTATGAACGTTTCTGTTCGCACTAACGTTCGAACTACTGAAGCCGCCAAAGACGGTATTCACAGCGCTCTTGGTCTAGCTGTTAAGGGAGGAAGCGTTACTGGTTTATTAGTAGTTGGTCTAGCTCTTTTAGGAGTAGCTGGATTTTTTGCTCTAACTGGTGATGTAAAGGCTTTAATCGGTCTTGGTTTTGGAGGAAGTTTAATTTCAGTATTCGCTCGTCTAGGCGGTGGTATCTTTACCAAAGCTGCTGACGTGGGAGCTGACTTAGTTGGTAAAGTTGAAGCTGGTATTCCAGAAGATGATCCTAGAAACCCTGCTGTAATCGCTGATAACGTTGGTGACAACGTTGGAGATTGCGCTGGGATGGCTGCTGACTTATTTGAAACTTATGCTGTTACTTCTGTAGCTGCTATGTTACTTGGGTCTTTAATCTTCGTTGGTATGGACGAAGCTGTTATTTATCCTCTAGCTCTAGGTGGAGTTGCTATTATCTCATCTATTATTGGAACTTGGTTTATTCGACTAGGTTCTTCTAAAAATATCATGAATGCCCTTTACAAAGGGTTGGCTGTAGCCGGTGTTTTAGCTGCCGCTGGTTTTTATCCAGTTACTAACTGGTTAATGAGCGACCAGGACGAATATTCTGTTCTTTCATTATTTTTCTGTGCTTTAGTTGGTCTAGCTGTAACTGCCGCTTTAGTATTAATTACTGATTACTATACTTCTACTAAGTATGACCCAGTAAAGTCTATTGCTAAAGCCTCTGAGTCTGGGCACGGTACTAACGTTATTCAAGGAATCGCTGTTTCTTTAAAATCTACTGCTTGGCCTTTACTGGCTATCGTAGTTGGTATTTTACTAGCTCATCATTTTGCTGGTTTATATGGAATCGCTATTGCTGCTATGAGCATGCTTTCTATGACTGGTATTATCGTAGCTATAGATGCTTACGGTCCAATTACAGATAACGCTGGTGGAATCGCTGAAATGGCTGGTCTTCCAAAAGAAGTTCGAGACGTTACAGACCCATTAGACGCTGTTGGAAACACTACTAAAGCCGTAACTAAAGGTTATGCCATCGGTTCTGCTGCTCTGGCTGCTTTAGTGTTATTTGCTGCTTATACTCAAGAATTTGAAGAATTAGGACACTCTCTAGAATTTGTTTTAGGAGATCCTAAAGTTATTGCTGGTTTATTTATTGGTGGTTTACTGCCTTATTACTTTGCTGCTTTATCAATGGAAGCTGTTGGAAAAACTGCTAGTAAAGTTGTGACTGAAGTTCGTCGCCAATTCAAAGCTATTAAAGGAATCATGGAAGGAACTGCTAAACCAGATTATAAAAACTGTGTAGACATTGTTACAAAATCTGCTATTAGCCAAATGATTGTTCCTGCTTTAATTCCTGTTGTTGTTCCATTGTTAGTCGGTTTCTTACTAGGGCCTGTCGCTTTAGGTGGTGTTCTAGTTGGTAGTATTGTTACTGGATTGTTCGTAGCTATTTCTATGACTTCTGGTGGTGGTGCTTGGGACAATGCTAAAAAATACATTGAAGATGGAAACCATGGTGGTAAAGGTTCTGAGGCTCACAAAGCTGCGGTAACCGGAGACACAGTTGGTGATCCTTATAAAGACACTGCTGGTCCAGCTATCAACCCAATGATTAAAATTTTAAACATTGTGGCTCTATTAATTGTTAGTCTATTAATCTAAATGAAAGTTACTAAAAAAGAATTACCTGAAAAGTCAGAAGTTGAATTAGTCATCGAAGTTTCTAACGAGGAGTTAAAACCTCACTTAGAAAACGCGGCTAAGGAAATGTCTAACGAAGTAAAAGTTCCTGGGTTTCGTCCTGGGCAAGCTCCTTACGACGTTATGAAAAAGCATGTTCCAGAAGCTAAGATTTATGAACAAGCTTTTTACAAGGTTGTTAACAAAACTTTAGTTGAAGCTGTTAAAAAAGAGAACATCGATTTTATCGGCCAACCTAAAGTTGATCTAGAAAAAGTTGCTCCTGGCAATCCAATGACTTATAAAGCTACTTTAGCTTTAATGCCTAAAGTAAAACTTGGCGACTATACCTCATTCAAAGCTAAGAAGAAAGAAGTAAAAGCTGATCAAAAGAAAGTTGATAAAACTTTCCAAGATCTTCTAGAAATGAGAGCTAAAGAAACTCTAGTTAAACGTGAAGCTAAAAAAGGTGATAAAACAATTATCGATTTCGTAGTTAAGCAAAACAAAGTTGCTATCGAAGGTGGCGAAGCTAAAGACTATAACGTCATTATTGGCGACAATCAATTTATTCCTGGCTTTGAAGACGAAGTTGTCGGAATGAAAGCTGGAGAAGAAAAAACTTTTCAATTAACTTTTCCTGAAGACTATCACCAAAAAGCAATGGCGGGTAAAAAATGCGATTTCGAAGTTAAACTTAAATCTGTTTTCGAACGTGTTTTACCAGAACTAGACGATCAATTAGCCCAAAGCTTTAATTTTAAGACTGTTGCTGAATTCAAGAAACAAATTGAAGACAACATTTCTAAAGAATTAAAGCAAAAAGAAGATCAACGCTTAGAGCTTGCTTTACTAGAAGAGGTTATGGAACGTTCAGAGTTTGATCCTCTTCCAGGGATGCTAGTAGATAGCGAAGTTCATAAAATGATGCACGAGCTTGAACAGCAAATTGGTCAATCTGGTGCTAAGTTAGAAGACTATCTAAAAAGCATTAAGAAAACTAAGGAAGAATTAGAAAAAGAATTTAAAACTCAAGCTACTAAGAGAATCAAAACTGCTTTAATCACTAAAGAAGTTTCTAAAGCTGAAAAGCTAGAAGCTACTGATAAAGAAGTTGAGGCAGAATTAGCCAAGATGAAAGAAGCTTATAAGACTATGCCTGAAATGGCCGAACAAATTAAGCACCCAGAATATAAAGGGTATCTTAAAAACATGATGGCTAACCGCAAAGTTTTTGAATTCTTAGCTAGTAAGATTACTGAATAAAAATCTTCAATAAAAAAGGCCTCGACTTCAGCCTGCCTTGCCGGCAGGCAGGTCGGGGCTTTTTTATTGATCTATGCTATAATATAATTATATGATCGGAGTAAAAGAATTTGCTATTGGCCTCGCTATGAGGGCTGGCAACATATTAATTCAAGATTTTCGCCAAGCTAAACCAACTGAGGCTAGGTTTAAATCTAAACGAGAACTTGTTACTAAATTAGACATTAAGGTTAATAATTTTTTGGTTAGCAAAATTAAAGAGTCTTATCCAGATCATTGTATTTTATCTGAAGAAAGCGGTTGTACTAAAAATAAAAACGCTAAATATCAATGGGTGATTGATCCTCTAGACGGAACAGTTAATTACACTATGCGTAACACCTTCTTCACTACTAACTTAGCTTTATTAGAAGATGGTGAGCCGATTTTAGGAGTAATTTACGCTCCTTATACTAGAGAGCTTTATGTGGCTGAAAAAGGCCGAGGTGTAAAGAAAAACGAAAAAAGGATTAAAGTATCTACTACTGAAGATTTAAACGATGCTTTTCTAACCTTTGGCTATGGTCATCAAAAAGAGTCTATGAAGCGAGCTATGAACGTCTACCAGTCTTTTGAGACTGCCGCCCGTTCTATGCGCCATTTTGGCTCTTCTTCCTTGCAATTAGCCTTTGTGGCTATTGGTCGCACAGATGCTGAGATTATCACTCCTCCGGTTCGTTTATGGGATGTGGCTGCGGGAATTTTAATGATCAAAGAAGCTGGTGGCAAAGTTACGGATTTTAATGGAGATGAGACTAATATTACTAAGGGCGGCTTAGTCGCCTCTAATGGCCTTGTTCATGACCAAATTTTAAAGGTTATCAAGAAAAAGAAAATATAGGGCTTGCCAGTGCGGTTTTGCACAAGCAAAAACGCCACTGGTTGACAAGTGTGCGTATTTCATATAAAATAATTTCATATTAGCTTGCCGCGGTGGTGGAATTGGTATACACGCAAGACTTAAAATCTTGTGGATTTTATCCGTGTGGGTTCGAGTCCCACCCGCGGCACACAAATTAAACCCCCTTACTTAGGGGGTTTTAGTATTGACAAATTCTTAAAAAAGTGTAATATATATAGTCACGCACATTTACAGGAGGTGACCATGAACACACATTAGAGGCTTCGCGCCCACCCCATGAACAGGTCTACCAAGAACCTCGGTGCTTCTAGGATGATAGGGAAGGCGCTTCGTGCGCCGTGTCAGATCCCTGAACTCAACCATCCCGGAGAACACCATGTCCCGCAACTACTGCCGTCACTACCGCTCCCGCCAGCCCCAGCTCTCCCCCGAGGAGCGCAAGCAGCTCTTCTACGACAAGATCGCTGACTTCCTGCCCAACTACATCGGCGGGCAGGTCTCCTGCTGGTCCAAGAAGGGCTGGGGCCGTGAACGCGAGGAGAAGAGGTGGGTGATCCAGAGCCAGGGTCTCTCCATGGAAGGCGACGAGCTCGTCATCCAGGTGGAGTGGGCCGCCAAGGACCGCACTCCCAACTCCTCTCTCCGCGACTGGCACCAGTGGCGCATCCAGGAGTTCCGCATCTCCCTGGACTTCGCCTCCAAGGACCGTCAGATGCCCTACGGCCGCCTCATCCTCAAGGTTCACACCGAGGATGGCTTCGAGAACGTCCTCGCCTTCCGGCACCCCGGAGACGTGAACCTCGAGAAGAAGTACGTCAAGGGCCTGGGTCGCACCTGGTGACACCCAGCTAGCCGCAGCGTTCCCCCTGACACGGGAACGTTCGCGGCTTCTTTTTTTACCTAAAAATTATTCTCTATTTATTTTTATCCCAGGCCATTTCAAAAACCATTTTCAAAAAATCAGCAAAGGTCTTGCTTTGTATTTCAAAGGCCACGTTTTCCGAAGGCCTTGATAATAATCCAATTACTTTATCATCAAAAATATTTATTTCCCCAGCTGTGTCATACTTCGGGTCATCTTTTACCCAGCGATACTCTGTCATCTTACTTTTTTTATTTTTATAAGTCTTGTTATGCCACCAATCAGACTTTTCATTCTTCACACACAAAACATTTTCCTTAATTCCTAGCTTGTCTCTTTCCCTAGATTGGTAAGTTCCTACTTCATCAAAAAATTCCGCATAATCCTTTAAGTTTAATATCGAATAAACTGTACTCTTAGAATCCAAAACATTTAAATAAAGTTTTTCCATTTCTTTTTTACCTTCAGCAAACTTAATAGATGGTTTTAAAGAAGTCTTATGTCGAGCTTGTAAGTCAGGCATTACTTTATCTAACTCCTTTAACCGCAACTCTGCTTGTTTTTTCTTTTGTTCCAAGTACTTACCTAAACTTGATGGGGGAGCGGCCACATAAATCTTTTTGTTACCAGTTTTAATACGTTGAATAATCCCGTACAAAGCCAAGCGCTCTAAAATATCATAGCCCGTTGTTCTATTTAGCTCGCTAGCCTTACTAATTTGGGTTACTGTTCCTCTTCCTAGTTCTAAAGCAGCTAAATAAACCCTAGCTTCATTTTCCTGTAGGCCTAATTTTTGTATTTTCTCTACTAATTTAATATCCATAACTTAATTATACCGCAAAATCCATAAAATGTCAATCATTCCCGACAAATTAAATTATAAATCATATAAATTAGCTAATTTTAGCTAAAATAATAACAAAAAAATATAGCTTATCTTTGACAATTAAGCTATTTAGTAATATTATGGCTAGTTCAATGCGAATCCCCGCAACGAACACCTGCCCGCCTCGCTACGCAAAGCGTTGCGGGCGTGGTGCACCTTCAAGGAGAGCGCTATGTCTGCCACTATCCATACCCTCATCACCATCGGCCAGTTCGAGTCCAACGGTCAGTCCCACGAGGCCATCATCATCAAGTTCCAGAACAAGCCGCCTCAGAAGAGCTGGGCCGAGTGGATCAAGTCAGAGATCCGTCGCCTGGGCCTGATCCCAGCCAAGCAGCAGGAACTGGAAGCCTTTGTGGCCAAGTTCAGGCGCCACACTTTCATGCAGTGGACCACCTTCATCGTTGCCATCGGCGAGTTCCAGCATGACGAGAATGGCAATAAGACCCACTCTCTCATGTCACAGAACCGCAGGGACCACGATCTCTGGCACCTGGTGCAGGGTCGCATCCTCGGACGTTACCAGGCCGACGGGAACTACTACCTAGCTCTCCGCAAGGTCGAGCAGTAGTCAACGCCTAACCCACACGTTAAAACGTGGGGTTAGGCCTTTTTATTTAGTTCAAATCCCACAATCCCACAAGAAGTAGCTACATTAAGAGATTCTTTTTTTCCATGCATGGGAATTTCAATTAAATCGTCGCATCTATTAATGATAGATTCTGGTAACCCAGTTGTTTCCGCGCCTAAGACAATAGCCACTGGAAACTTAGGTTTAAATTTATTAAAGTTTATACTTTTTTTAGTTTGCTCAACCCCGACAATCTGCACTCCTTGTTTTTTTAATTTTTCAATTAATCTCCAAGTCTGCTTACATTGTTCCCACTCTACAAAATCTTCTGCCCCTAAGGCAACTTTAGAAATACGTGAATGCGGGGGACAAGGGGTGATTCCACATAAATAAATTTTACTAACTCCCACTCCGTCAGCCGTTCTAAAAACAGATCCCACGTTAAACCGAGAACGAATGTTATGCAAGATAAAATATATTTGTTTGTTCATAGGTTAATTCTACCCTTTAAATCAAATTACATCAATATCCCCATATTATTTCTATCCCGACACCATTTGGATGGGTTTTGGCGGATATAATATCTAATGCGGTTTAATTCCTGTTCATTGCGGATTACCCGTTCATAATAACGTGTTTGCCAGGTAAAATAAAAATTATTATCCATTTGATTAACCATTTTTGTTACCGATGATTTATAGGACCCAATAATTACAGGTAATGATCCTGGTTTTGGTGAAATTCCTGGTTTTGGTTTGTGGTGGTTTATTATTTTATAATTATTTACCCTATTTTGTCGATCATAAATTCCAATCGGGGGTGTAGAGACGAGGCATGCCTCGTCTCTACATGTATAAACAATGTTTTGTTTCCAATTCAATAATTGTATTATGGCATGTAGATGGTTGGGCATTATGATAAATTCATCCAAAACAACGTTATTAAAATGACTAGGCAAATCCAACCAATTTTGATGGGCAATTTTACCCACATTCGACAATATCATTTTATTATTTTCTACCCGACCAAAATGCTTTAATCTGTCTTTAATACAGATCGTCACAAAATAAAAACCCGCTGACCTATAATCGCGATTAGGCAGTCTAATCGAATCTATCCGATACCTGTTTAAAAATTTTTTCATAAAACAAAAACACCTCTCTGGGGAGAGATGCCTTAATCTATTTATATTATAGCACAATCTTGAAATCCTGGTAATCCTAGTCAAAAAAATATTCCCCCGGCAGCTCACGCATTGTTGCGCGAACCGCCTAAAGGGGAGGGGTGTGGCCTAGGCCACGGCTGGGACTTTACCTCCGAAGCTGTGGTAGGGCTCAGTCTGCCAGTACTTGACCTTCAGGGCCTTGCACCGGAAGCGTTTGCCATCATCGAAGGATTCCACCGGGATCATCTTGGCCGCCACCTTGCGGAGCTCGCCCATCGATTCGTTGGGGCCCTTGTAGGACAGCTTGAGGTGGATCAGGCCATCTTCCGGTCGACGCGTCCGGACCACCTTGATGTCGTCCAGCTCGATCACGTCCTGATCTTCATCGAAGGGGATGTTCCAGGCGTAGTCACCGCTGACTTCGGCCACCACCAGTTCCAGGGTGTGGCCCTCTTTCGCGTTGTAGTCTCGGCGGTAGAAGTCGCGGTTGTGCAGGACCTGGCAGACCAGGTGAAGGCGAGTATTCTTTGCCGCCTTCGAGTTGCTGACTGGGCCAGCAGACACGGTCTCGAGGAATTCTCTCATCTTCTCGTCCTCCTGGCCTTTGGCCGGGTTGTGGGTTGGAGTCATTTCTAGATCAAACCTATCATTTACTACCCTTTTTGTCAACCTGCCTTGCCGGCAGGCAGGTGTAAGGGTATAATAAGATAAATAACTATATCTCTATGAACAAAAAAACAATTATTATTATTTTATCCATCCTCGTATTTATTTTATTAGCTGCTTCTGTAGCTGGAGGAATTTATTATTGGTTAAATTACACAGAAGACGAGCCCGAGATTACAACTAATATCAACACTAATAGTAATATCAATTCTGCTTTACCAGACGTTTACAAGGCGCCAGTTGTCCAGCTGGGATTAATGATCCATCTAGAAGGATGGAAAAACGAAGTAGAAGACCAAGAAGCTTTTAATAAACATGCTCAAGCTGTGCGGGACTTTGCCGACATCCTCAACCAAGCTGGGGCTAAGGGAACTTTTGAAGCTAGCTTAGAATTTACCAGGGCTTGCCATAAATGGGGAGACAACGTTATGTCTGAACTGGCTGATCAAGGACACGGCATCGGAGTCCATGCAGACGTTGGCGGTAATCCTAAAGAAAATTTAAGTTTTAATGATTTTGTTTCTCAGATTAAAGTAATGAAAGAAGATTTAGAATTATTAACTAGTCAGGAAATTTTTCATGTCTCTGGAATTTGCTCAGAGCAAGACTGGGTTAAAGCCGCTATCAACGCCGGCTATAAATTTACCACTGGCGGAGTAGGTTATTGTGCTATGTCTCTTCCTTCAGCTAAGCGCCCAGCCGAATACTCCAATTGTCCCAACCCCGGAGCTTGCCACGGAGTTATTCCTACCGAGCTGGCTGATCGTCTTCATCCTTGGAGAGCTAGCACTGGAACTGATTGGTTAACTCACAATCCTGATGGCGGGCTAGTTATTCTTTCCTCAGACTATGGTCTCAAATCAGTAGCTGAAGAATCATCCGGAGCCAATCCTTCTCACACAGATGAATTTAATCAACAAGACATCGACGCTTTTGTTTCCGAACTAGAAGAAGCAATCTCTTTATCTGAGTCTGGAAAAACAAATTTTTTATACCATGCTTTAAGCATCGGCAGTGCCCAGATAGACGAATTAACTTATCAAAAATGGCTGGAATCTATCCAACCATATATCGATTCTGGTGATGTAGAATGGAAAACCCTTCCAGAGGTTTACCAAGATTATATTACCCTAGAGGCAAGCTAATAACAAAAGTAGTTCCTTTACCTGCTTTTGAAGTAAAGTTAATAGTTCCTTTATGGCCTTTAATCAAGCGCCTAGTTAAGTATAGTCCCAATCCAGAGCCAGTTACTTCTACTTTCATAGCTCGCGGACTGCGATAAAATTTTTCAAATATTTTTTTCTCTGCCGCCTTAGCAATTCCAATTCCCTGGTCAATAATTTTTAATATCGCCTTACCGTCTTTAGTAGATAGATCTACAGTTACTTTCTTTCCAGCCGGAGAATAACTAATTGCATTATCTATTAAATTAAAGATAGCCACTCTCATTTTAAGTTCATCCATCTCTACTAATATATTTTTCCTTGGCTGTTTAATTACTATTTCCACGTTCTTTTCTTTGGTTTTTATTTTCAAGTCTTGTTTTAACTCTTTAACTAAATTATTTAACGAAGACTTTTT
The DNA here is from genome assembly GCA_964572175.1 of uncultured Gammaproteobacteria bacterium. Lineage (GTDB taxonomy): Bacteria > Patescibacteriota > Patescibacteriia > UBA9570 > CAZNEH01 > CAZNEH01. The sequence continues at coordinate 23,318 of CAZNEH010000009.1, read as the reverse complement.
AAAATTATAAGTAATTTTATTTCTTTCTAACTGAGCTACATCCAAAAGTTCATTAACAATATTCACCGCATTTTTATTTGCTTCCATAACATGAGTACAAGTCTCTTTTTGATCTTTAGTCATATGTGGGCCTAGATCTTCGGATAGGCTGTCTAAATTCCAGCGAACAATAGAAAGCGGAGTCCTCATTTGATGAGCAAAAATAGTTACAAATTCTGTTTTTAATTGCTCTAGTTCATTTTTCTTTTTTATGGTCTCTAAAGATTCTTGATAAAATAAACTATTTTCAATCGCTAAAGACGACTCAGTCATTAAAATATCCATTAACTCATAATCAAAGGCAGTATAAGGCTTTAAGTTTTTCTTTTCTCCTAAAGTAATTAATCCTAAAACTTCACCTCTCTGCACTAAAGGAATAATAATTTCTGCTTTTAGATTATTAAAATCTTTATCTAACTTTTCATCAAATCCCTTGCTTAAAATTTGCTTTTCTTTTAATTGTTTTTTTAGCTTAGGACTAATTTTTGTTTTTTTGTTTAATAAAATTATATTAATATTATCTGGATAAAAAATACTTTCTATTTCATCTTTTAATATTTTGATCAGCTCTGTAGTATTAAACAAAGAATGTAAAGATTTAGAAAAGTCTTTAATCACATCTATCTTCTGATATTTCTTTCTGGCAAATAAATGATCAATTCTTGGTTTTAATAAGTTATAAATAAAATAAGAAAACTGGGTTAAAATAAACAACAAAGCAATCGCTATTGGCCATCCCCAATCATTAATACATCCATAATAAAATAAAACAAAATATAATCCCACAAACGGCAGGGTTGTAATAATTAAAAGTACTAACCAGGCTAAAGTTTTATGAAAAATAGTTCTAATTTCAAATAACCGATAACGAATGATCACGTAAGCGATAAAAGACAACCAGATAAAAGACGCTATTGGCACCAATTCAGTCATGGCTCCAGCCTCGCTAAAAAATAACGGTAATATTCCGGCAAAAACTATGGCAAACAAGAAATAAACAAAAAATCCTAAGAAAAAATATTTTAATTTTATCTTCATTCGCGGTCCTTGCTTACGATAACTAGAAATTAAAATATAAACAATCCAAAGTAAAAAGAAAATAGATAAAATTCGCCCCACTACCTCTAAAGGCCCAGTTGTATACTCATAATATAAGTTACCCACTGCTCTTTGCTCGATAATAACTAGATCAGTAGTAATGCTTAAAATAAAAGTAATAGTTAGAGGCGCAAATAATAATAGATATTTCCACCATCTTACTACTTTGCCTAAGAAAACATTTAAAAACACAATAGAGGCCGCTACCGCAAATAATCCAGTCCAAGTAGTTTTAGCAAACAACAATGCTTGGCTTGGAAAAGTAAATAACAAAGCATAAGATAAGGCAAATAGAAATTGAAAAAAAGCTAACCAGAAAAAGCTCTGCCTAACTTTTTTGTTTTTTCCTCTAAATAAAATAAAAAACCCTAAACCAATATTAGCCAGAGCGATCAGGGCAAATACACTTACTCTAAAAATATTAAATGGAACTAATACCTCCATGAAAATAATTATACCATAAAGCTAAATAAACCAAAAGCCCCTCTCCCTGCCTACCGGCAGGCAGGCAGACGTGGAGAGGGGTTGGGGAGAGGTTATTTTTGAGCGGGTGAGCGGAATCGAACCGCCATCTCATCCTTGGCAAGGACGTATAATAACCATTATACGACACCCGCCTACGTCCTCGATCCTACAGATCAGGACTCCGGCGGGTAAGCCCGCCACATAGGCAATTACTAGATTGTTGAGGCCAGGACGGGAGTTGCACCCGTGATGGAGGTTTTGCAGACCCCTGCCTTACTACTTGGCTACCTGGCCGAGCTGGTCACTTACCACTTGCTTGCCCGCCGGAGTCCGTAGGACGAAGGAGGGGCGACCAGGCCAACTATTTTGCTTCTTCTTCCTTTTTATCCGCCGGAGCTTCAGCAGAGGCGGGCTTTTCTTCTTCTTTAGGTTCTTCCTTTACTTCTTCTTTCTTTTCTTCAGCTGGCTTTTCTTCTGACTTAGCTTCTTCTTTTGGAGCTTCTCCACCTTCTTCTTCGCCTTCAGTTTTCTTTAATTTAGGCTGAACTACTTTCTTTTTACCGCCTTCTACTAATTTAGCTTCTACTAACATGTTCCAAACGGTATTAGAAGGTTGGGCACCTTGGCTTAACCAGTACTTAACTCTTTCTTCTTTTAAAACTGGCTTAGCATCTACTTGATGAGGGTTAAAATGACCTACAATTTCTACAGCCTTAGAGCTTGGAGCCCATTCTTTTTCTTGAACTACTAAGCGATATTGTGGCTTATTCTTTTTTCCTGTTCTTGATAGTCGGATAACTAACATAAAAAATATTAATTTAAAACTTAAATTTGAGCATCATTTGTGATGGATGATGAATATAGAATACCTAAAAACTATTTTTTTGTCAACTCTTCAGCCTGAACCATTTTTTCTGCTTCTTTTAACTTCACAGACAAGATATTAGAGGATCCTTCTTTACCCATAGTTACGCCATATAAGACATCACTATGGTGCATAGTTGATCGATTATGAGTAATAACCACAAATTGGGTTTTCTTACTTAGTTTTTGAACAATAGCGGCAAATTTATCAGAATTAGCCTCATCTAAAGCTGCTTCCACCTCATCTAAAATTACAAATGGAGGCGCATTCACATCAATAATGGCACAAATAAGAGCAATAGAGGTCATGGATTTTTCACCCCCAGAAAGAGCATGAACATTTTTAACTTTTTTCCCTGGAGGAGAGGCGTCAATTTCAATTCCAGAAATGATTTTTTCTTTTTTCTTTCTTTTACCTAATCCCAGTTTATTTTCAATATCTTCCTTGTCCGCCGGAGCTTCAGCGAAGGAGGATGCATCCGGCGTAACCTCTTTTTCAGTTACCAGAGAGAGCTTGGCCTGGCCACCATCAAAGATAGTTTTAAAATATTTATTAAAGCTTTCAGAGATTTGTTTAAAGGTTTTACCAAACTGTTTTTTAATTGTTTCATCCAGCTTATCAATTAATCCCTCTAAGCTATCGATTGTTTTACGCAGGTCTTTAGATTGTTTTACTAAAAAGTCGCGACGCTCTTTTACTTCCGCATGTTCTTTAACTGTTTCTGGATCAATCCCGCCAATTAATTCTAGTTGATGTTTTAATTTTTCAATATCTATTCTTAGGTCGCCTTGGTACTCTTTATCCTCTTTATAATTCTCACATTGTTTTAAAGTTTGATCATCAAGCTCGCGAACCATTTCTTGGTGTAAATCATTTTTCCGAGTATCTAGCTTGGCTAGCTCTACTTCCACTCTATTATTTTCTTCCCTAATTTGATTTAGCTTAGTTTGTTCTCTTCTTAATTCATTTTGCAATTTAAACAATACGCTCTTCTTTTCCTCTTCGTCCTGATTAAAGCTTTCAATTTTTTTCTGGATCTCATCTAATTTTACATCCAGGTCTTTAATTTGAGATTCTATTTTATTATTTTTTTCTTGCCACTCTTTAAGCTTATTCGCCTTATCTAGCTTTCCTTCCCACTTAGCTCTAGTTTCAGCAATGGTCTCGTCTAGTTGAGATTTTTCTTGTTCTTCTTTTTTAGTTTTTTCAATCAACAAGTTAATTTTTTCTTTCTCTACTCCCAGGGCTAGGCGCAAGTCGTTATTTTCTTGAATCAAAACTTCCTTAGCCTCTAAGGCTTGTTGTAATTTTTTACGCAATAGATCCAACTCCGCTTTTTTAGCCGCGATCTTATCAGATTTTTCTTCATGTAGCTTGTCTAAAAGCTCGGCTAATTTTTTAGTAATTTTTTTAGCCTCACTTTGAACATTTTGAAATTCTTCCAAGTTATCAGTCGCTAATAATTTCTTTAAAAATCCTTCTTGATCAGCAAATAAATTTTTTAACTCTTCTTTAATTTCTGGAACAGATAAAACCTCTTTTTCTTTTTCTAGATCTTCTTTAGATTTTAATAAGCTATATTCTAGCTCTTTAAAAGTTTGGCTAGCCATTTCCAGCTCATGAGTTTTTTGCTGTAAAAGCTTTTCTGTTTTTTGCAAGCCTCTTTCCCCGTCTTTTACCTGTAGCCAAGTTTTTTGCAAATGAGAATTTATTTCTTCTGCTCTTTTTTCCATGTACACCAAGTCCAATTCTCCTTGTTTTTTTTCTTCTAGTTCTAATTCCCCCTTTAAAACAATTTGATCTTTTAATAAGGTATTTCTTTTCTTAGTAATTTCCTGGTAGTCATGTTGCAGTCTTTGGTAAATTTCTTCTCTAGATTTTTCCTGTTGAGCCGCATCTAATTTTTTTTGTAAATCATTACAGATTTTACTAGCTGCTACTTCCTTATTCTCTCCCTCATTTTTTTGTTGATTTAATACCCTAAGCTGCTCTCCATAGCTTTTTAAAGTAGAGCCATAAAAATGAAGTTGCAAGTCTCTTAATTCATCTTCAATTTTTCGACGTTTTTCTAATTTATTAACTTGTCTAGCCAAGCTTCTTAAATGCGGTTCAATTTCTTGTAGTAAATCTTCTGCATGTTTCAAATTCTCTTCAGTTCGGATCAATTTATTAATAGCCTGGTCTCGTTTAATTTGAAATTCTTTAACCCCAGTGGCTTCATCAAAAAATTCTTTTCGATCTTGCGGATTAGCAGACAAGATAGAGGTGATCATTCCTTGGCCAATAATTCCATAGCTGCGCTGCCCAAAATTAGCTTTAGCCAAAAGCATTATGATGTCTTGCAGTCTAACTGGGCGCTTATTAATTAAATACTCGCTTTCTCCTTTACGAGAAATCTTTCTAGTAATTACTACTTCAGAGTATTCTAAATCTAAACGATTATCAGAATTGTCTAAATACAAATCTACTTGAGCCATTCCCAAGCGCGCTAATTTAGGGGATCCAGCAAAAATAGCATCTTCCGCTTTTTTACAACGGATCATTTTTAAGGATTGTTCGCCCATTACCCAGCGCAAGGCATCAACTACATTAGTTTTACCTCCGCCATTAGGCCCAACAATTGCCGTGAAGGGTTCTTTAAATTCAAAAGTGGTCTTTTTTACAAAAGACTTAAAACCAGTGATGACAAGCTTTTTTAATATCATTAAATTTTTACTTTTATCTACCAGCCCTTAGCCTCTAAAGCCTTTTCAGCTGCCTTAGTCTGCGCTTCATGCTTAGAAGTTCCTTTTCCTTCGGCTGCTTTTTCACCTCCCAAAAATACTCCAACTAAAAATTCTTTAGCATGGTCTGGGCCAGTTTGTTCTAATACTTTATATGAAGGGGTGATATTTAATGCATCTTGAGCTGCTTCTTGAAATCTAGATTTAGGATCAATAAATAATTTTTTCTCAATAATTTCTGGCAGCCTAATTAATAATTTTTCAGCAATAAATTTATCTGCCGCATCATAGCCATGTTCTAAATAAATAGCTCCGATAATTGCTTCAAAGGCGTTGGCCCAAATTTGATGTCTGGCTTTACTATTTTTGTCCTTAGACTCACCTTTGCTTAAATATAATAATGAATCCACTTCTAGCTCGTCAGATAAGTCTCCTAACATTTGAGAGTTAACCAAGCTAGCTCGCCAATTAGTTAGCTCTCCTTCAGGGTTGGGATAATTTTTATATAAATAATCAGTAACGACTAATTCTAAAACTGCATCGCCTAAGAATTCTAGACGCTCATTATGGTCTAGAGGAAAGCTTTTATCCTCATTTAAATAAGACCGGTGCACCAATGCTTGGCGCAACAAGTCTTTATTTTCAAAAACTAAACCAATTTTTTTCTCTAATCCTGATAAATCTTTATTCATTTTTACCTATCTCTTTAAAGATGCTTCCTAAAACTCCATTAACAAATTTTCCAGAAGATTCTCCGCCAAAAGTTTTGGCCAATTCAATAGCTTCATTAATGGCTACTTTAGGCGGAATGCTTTCATCATACCTAAGTTCATAAATTCCCATTCGTAGAACATTTCGATCCACCGTTGTAATTTGGTCTAACGGCCATTGCGGAGCATAAGTTGTAATCGCCTTGTTTAAGGCATCTAAGTTTTTTTCCACTCCTTCAATTAACTTCAATGCAAAATTACCGTCATCAAATTCCGGGGCAAAATCTGCTAAGTTTTGTTTGAAAACATCAAGTAAGGCGCCTTCTTGTTTATTAAAGTCCCATTGGTAAAGGCTTTGTAGGACTATAGTTCTGGCTAAATGTCGATTGGCCATTTTTATTTTATACTACTGCTTTTGTATTATCTTCCTTGTCCGCCGGAGCTTTAGCGGAGGAGGATTCTTCTTTAACTTGTTTAGCGTCAGCAGCTTGCTTTCTTTTAAGCTCTCTTTTAGTTAGCTTAGCTTCTAGGTTTAATACGTCCCGTCCTTTATAAAAGCCACAGTTTTGGCAAACTTGATGTGGTTGCACTGGTTTACTGCATTTTGAACAAGTGGTTAATGAGGTTGCTTTTAAAGCGTGATGGCTAGCTCTGGTCTTCCTCGCCCGACTAGAGGCTCTTTTCTTTGGTACAGACATGTGTTCTGTTAATAAAAATTACTTTTTAATATAGATACTATAACTTAAAACAAAAATTTTTGCAAGCCCTGTTTCTATGTTATAATGGGGTATATGCCAAAAACAATCATTGCCGCTAACTGGAAAATGAATAAAACCAGTTCTCAGGCCCAAGAGTTTATTACTCAATTACAAAAAGAACTCGAGTCTCCTGACGAGAGTGACAAAGAAGTCATTATTTGTCCTAACGACACTTTATTACATTTATTTAAAGACTCTGGCTTAAATTACGGAGCCCAAAACATGTATTCTGAAGAAGAAGGGGCTTTTACTGGGGAAACCTCCCCTTTAATGCTTAAAGAACTAGGTTGCCAGTATGTCATTATTGGCCACTCAGAACGTCGTCAGTATTTTGGAGAAACCAATCAAAGCGTTAATAAAAAGCTTAAGTTAGCCCTCAAACACGGTTTAAAACCCATTTTCTGCGTTGGAGAGACCCTAGAACAACGAGAAGCAGGTAAGACCCAACAAGTAGTAGAAACCCAAATAAAAGAAGGTCTCTACAACCTACAAGCTACTTCCTACAACCTAGTTATTGCCTATGAGCCAGTTTGGGCTATTGGTACTGGTAAAACTGCTGCTCCAGAGCAAGCCCAAGAGGTTCATGCTCAAATTCGCGCTTTAGCTACCTCTGAAACCTCAATTTTGTATGGTGGAAGCGTAAAGCCAGCTAATATTAGCCAATTAATGGCTCAAAAAGACATTAATGGAGCTTTAGTTGGCGGGGCTAGTTTAGATGTGGAAAGCTTTATTCAAATTATAAATTACTAATTTTAGCCAAAAAACGGTGTATTCTTGACAAAAAGCCGTTTTTTTGCTACAATTAAATTATAAAACAAAAATAAAAAACAACTAAAAATGACTGTTTTCACTGATAAAATCAGAGAAGTAGTAAATTATTGGCTAATTTTAGGCAATTTAGAGCCGAAATTGGCTTTTTTTGTTGTCCGGGTGTAAAATATAATGATTTCAACAACTAAATATATGTTAAAAAATATGTATCAAAAAACAAAAAGATCGATCAAGGAAAACCAAGATCGTCTAAATCAAGAAAAAATGTCGGTTTTTACTAGAATCTCTATGGCTGTAAAGTTATTTTTCTTGTATTTAGCTCATTCCATACTCCATGCCTTTGCTTTATTGTTTACTTCTCCAGAAAAATGCTTTGTTATGGCTACTAATAAAGACCCAAAAGGCACTTGGTCAAAATCTTATTATAAGCATTTATTATTCCAACGCCGCGTTCGTTTGTACTCTTCATCTTCTTTCTTTATTATCATTATCGCTGTTGTTAGCGCTTCTTTGGCTTTTAACATTATTTTTCCTCCTACCGAAATTAAATTTGCTACCGCTGCCGGAACCACCTATACCGTTGCTACAACCGCAGATACTAATAACGGAATTTGTGTCGGCAGTCTATCTTTAAGAGAGGCCTTGGCTTGTGCTGGCGCCGGAGACACTGTTGATATTCCTAATACTACCACTGGAACACTTACTCTAGCCAATGCTTTTGGTAGCTTACAGTTTGCCGCTAATAATGTTAATCTTACTTCTCATTCTGGGTTTAGTATTGAAGGAGCTAATGCTTCCCCAGTTATTTATATTAGCGGAGAAAATAATATTAGCATTGATGGCTTGGTAATTAATAATGCCGGAGGGTCTGGAATTAAAATTGAAAATGCTACCGGAGCAAATATTTCTAACCCCACTATTAGCGGCTCTACCACCGCTGGAATTGTCATTGTAAATTCTGATAGTAATACCATTGATAGCTTTAACATTACTAACAGCGGAGAAGATAGTATTGTTATTGACTCAGGAGATAGTAATACTATTTCTAATGGTACTAGCGGAGGGGCTGGTCGAGATGGAATTAGATTAAATAATTCCTCTGCTTCTAATACTATTAGTGGTAACACTTTAAATAATTCCACAGACCGAGGAGTTCATATTCTAAACTCTAGTAACTCTAACACCATCTCTGGCAATACTATTAATAATAATACTAAGTCAGGTATTAGAATCTATGAGTCTGATAATAATACTATTTCTAACAACACTTCCAATTCCTCTAATAATGGAAACGGAATTATTTTAAATAATTCTGATTCTAACACCATTCAAGACAATACCCTCGAAGGTAATAGTCAATATGGGATCGAATTAAATACCACCTCTATTAATAATAGTATCACCTCTAATGATATTGCCAGTAATACCGAGGGGGGTATCTCTATATTAACTGGCTGTACTGGTAATTATGTTTATCAAAATATTATTACTAATCAAACTGCTCCCTTTGTTTTTGCAGACAGTTTAACTACCACTTTAAACACAGCTGTAGCCTCAGCCACTACTAATAAGCTTTATTTAGATTTTACTTCTTCCAATACAGTTACCGATTCTCAAATTGCCGTTGGCGAATCAACAACTTATATTAGCGAGTACTTAGATGATGTTACCTTAACCTCTAATGCTTTTCAAGGAACTGTTGATATAACTGATCATCAGATCAGCAATTACAGAGAGGCTTATGTTATTCCTATGGCCGCAGACCAAACTACTTATAATCCAACCTCTTTAAGTATTATTGAAGACGGAGATGTGCCAACCATTGATATTTCTAGCTCTGGAACCACAGTTACTATTACTGCTTCTGATGATACTGATATTGATCCTAGTGTTTACTACACTACCGATGGTACTACCCCAACCACCTCTTCTACTCTTTATACCGCTCCATTCACCGTTGCTACTGGCACTACTATCAAAGCTATTGCTGTTGACTGGGTAGAAAATGAGTCTGCTGTTTCTGAAGAAATAGTTGGTGTAGATGTTACTGCCCCAGTTATTTCTAGCCTTAGAGCTACTGGGGTAACTGCTTCCACGACTACTATTACTTGGAAAACTAATGAAGCGGCTACTTCCCAAGTTCTTTATGGAACTAGCGAAGATGATCTAAGTAAGGTTCTTACCGATACTAGCTTAGTAATTAACCATAATATAGAAATTATTGGCTTAGATCCAGAAACAACTTATTACTTTAAAGTAAAAAGCGCTGATGCCTCTAATAATCTAAGCTCTTCCTCAATTAAAGACTTTACTACTTTATCTGATACTATCCCAGTTATTATAAGCCCAGAAAATGGAGCCATTGTTTACACTCAAAAACCAATTATTTCTGGATCTGCTCCTGCTGAAGCTAGTTTAAATCTTTATTTAGACAGAGCTTTTCATAAACAAACAACCGCTGATGAAGATGGAGAGTTTAGAGTGCAAACTAAAAAATTAACCGCTGATGAACATATTGCCAGAATCAAAAATAATGATTCTGGAGAAAAGTCTCCTCGAGTTAAATTTACTGTTGTTACCACTGAAACTACCGATGATATTTTACTGAGCGGAAATTTTAAAAACACCCTTAATACCACTAATAAAAGATTCCCCAATTTAGTTGGAAACTTTTATATTAATGGATACCAGGCTGAAGATTTTACAATTCAAGTATTTATTGATGATCAATTATACGGTTTAGCAGACATTGCCGAAACAACTTCTGAAGTGGCTAATTTTTCTTACAAGCCATTCCTGAGATTAACTCCAGGAACACATGAGGCTTACTTTAAAGTTCTTAGAAATAATAACGCCACTAAGGTGCAATCAGAGGTGTCTCCAAATAGTACTATTGTTTTCACTAGTGAGGCTAGAACATTTTATGTGAATGGGCACCCTGCTCCAACTCTTGGATATCGCCAAGGAACTGTTTTAATCAATTCTCTTTCCGCAGATATTATTCGCCTATACTTAAACGGAGAAGATTATAAAGAATTAACCCTAGATACTCATGAATCCGGAGTAGCCGGAACTAGTTTAGATGTTAGCACTTTAGCTCCTGGTACCTACACTATGTATGGCACTGCTCGTAGCCAAGAAAATGCTCCAGAAAGTAAAGAGTCAGACTCTATTACCTTTACTATTACTGCTCCAGAAGTTGAAGCCGAGCCAGAAACTACGCCTGTCCCAGTAACCGAAGATGAAGAAGACGAAGTTACAATAGTCGAGACTCCGGAAGAAGTAGACACAGACCAAGATGGAGTTACAGACGTAGAGGAGGAAATTTTAGGAACTGATCCTACTTCTAAAGATACTGATGGAGACGGCTGGACAGACAAGGAAGAAGAGATTTTAGGTCAAGATCCAGTTAAGGCAGAGGAATTAGAATTTACAAAAGAAGAAATCGTTAAAAAGAAAGAAATTGTTTTAGAAGAGTTGGCTGGCGAAGAAGAAGTGCCCGCTCAATACCCTCTAATTGGGGAGCAAGTAGTAGAGATGACCGAGGAAGAAGAAGTTGAAGTAAAAAAAGAAGCTAAAGAAAAAATTAAAGATACCAGCATTGGAGTAACAGTTGGTGATTCTTATCAAGAAGCGACCATTGACCCAGAAACTAATCAACCTCAAATCATTTTCCCTAAAGTTTTAGACATTGGCGATGCCTTTAGAGGCCAGGAAGAAAAAGCATCTGGAGAATTAACTTTCTCTGGGGTAGTTCCAGTCGTTGCTGGTGCTCCTAGCTATGTATTTTTAACCGTAAAATCTGATCCAGTGGTTCGAATTGCTGAGGCTGATGAAAATGGACAATGGACTTTATCTGTTCCTGTAGATTATCTTCCAGAAGGAGAGCACACTGCTTATTTACAAACAGAGGTAAATGGTATTCAAACAGAGCAAGTTCAAATCGCCCGCTTTGTTCTGCAGGAACAAGAAAGATTCTCTAATACCACCATCTTCTTTATTGCTAACATTGCCTTGGCTATCTTTGTTCTTCTTTTAGCCATCTTCTTACAACTTCGTAAGAACCGTCGCTTAATCGAGGAAATGGACCAACAAGCTTAAATAAATTCCATAAAAAATAACCGCGGGGCCCTGTGCCCGCGGTTATTTATTTTATTTTTGTTCTACACAAATGTCACAGAAGCAACCTTATCGCCCTTTTCTTTAAACTTCATTAAGCGTACTCCTTGAGTTGCTCTACCAAGTATATTTACTCCTTTTAAAGGCAGTCTAATGACTTGTCCTTTTTCAGAGATAATAATTAGGTCTTTATCAGCTCGTTTAGCATTTACAATAAAGGCAGAAGTAATCGTTCCAGTCTTATCAGTAATCTTAGCTGTCTTTACTCCAGACCCACCTCTGTTTTGAACTTTATAATTAGTCACATTAGTTCTTTTTCCATAACCATTAGCCATAACTACCAATAACTGCTCATCTTTACCAGGTTTTCCTTCATGGATAAGGTCCATTCCCTCAATTAGGCCTTCAGCTTTAAGCTTCATGCCTCGAACTCCAGCTGCGGTTCTACCCATAGCTCGAACTCCATCTTCTTTAAAGCGAATAGCTTGGCCATTATCAGCTACTAACATTATTTCATCAGTTCCAGTAGAAGGTTTTACCCATTCTAAGCGATCTCCATCTTTAAGCTTAATAGCAATTAATCCAGATCGTCGCACTTTAGCAAAATCAGCAATATCAGTTTTCTTAATTAAGCCTTTACGAGTTAGCATTACCAAGTACTTATAAGGAGTTAGGTCTTCAGAACTCATTACTGTAGAAACTTTTTCATCTGGCCCTAACTGTAAAAAGTTAACTAAAGCTTGTCCTTTAGCAGTTCTAGAAGCCGCTGGCACTTCATAAGCCTTAAGCTGGAAAACTCGTCCCTTGCTGGTAAAGAATAATAAGTCAGCATGAGTATTACTTGAAAGCAAAGTGTCTATCATGTCTTCTTCTTTAGAAGTCAGGCCAATTACTCCTTTACCACCTCGACGTTGTTTTTTGAAAGTGTCAGGGGGAAGACGTTTAATATAGCCATCTCTAGTAATCATTAACATGGCAGCCTCTTTTGGAATTAAATCCTCTTGAGTCATTTTTCCAACCGCTTGCGGGAATACTTTAGTTCTTCTTTCATCAGAAAACTTCTCTTTAATTTCTGCTAACTCTGTTTTTACCACGCCCATGATTTTCTTTTCAGAAGATAGAAGTTCTTTTAATTCTTTAATTAACTTTTTAAGTTCTTTTAATTCTTCTTCTACTCTAATGCGTTCCAAATTAGCTAGTTGCTGTAATTTCATTTCTAAAATAGCTACAGTTTGGCGTTCACTAAATTTAAACTTTTTAATTAAGTTTGTTTTAGCCTCGTCTTTATCTTTAGATTTTTTAATAATCTTAATAACATCATCAATTTTTTCAATAGCCATGGCCAAGCCTTTTAAAATATGGGCTCTATCTTCGGCTTTGTCTAATTCAAATTGAGTTCGACGAGTAACTACTTCTTTTCTATGCTTCAGGTATTCCTCAAAAATCATTTTCAGGTTTAACACTCTAGGCTGCAACCCATCAATCAAAGCTAACATGTTAGCATGGAAAGTAAGCTGCAAAGGAGTTAAAGAAAATAACCTGTTTAATACTTTTTTAGGATAAGCATCTTTTTTAAGTTCCACTACAATCCGAACTCCATCTTTATTAGACTCATCACGTAAGTCTCTAATTCCTTCTAATTTTTTATCTTTAACCAAAGTGGCAATTTTTTCTACTAAGCTAGCCTTGTTTACTTGATAAGGGATTTCAGTGATGATAATTTTAAATTGTCCAGCTTTCACTTCTTCCATATTAGCCTTACCTCGCATGACAATTGGCCCTTTACCAGTAGCATAAGCTTGTTTGATGTTTTCAATATTATAAATTTCACCACCAGTTGGGAAGTCAGGTCCTTTAACAAATTCCATTAAGTCTTCCACTGTTGCTTTAGGATTGGCAATTAAATGAGTTAAGCCATCACAAAGCTCTCCTAAATTATGAGGAGGAATATTTGTGGCCATACCTACCGCAATACCCACAGTTCCGTTTAGTAATAAGTTTGGAAGCTTACCAGGAAGTACAGAAGGCTCTTTACGAGTTCCATCATAGTTAGGAATGAAATCTACAGTATTTTTTTCAATGTCGTATAATAATTCTTCTGCTTCTTTGTTTAGCTTGGCCTCTGTATAACGCATGGCCGCAGCATTGTCGCCGTCCATAGAACCAAAGTTACCCTGGCCAGTTACCAAGCGGTAACGCATAGAAAAATCTTGGGCCATTCGAACCATAGAATCATAAATCGCAGAATCACCATGGGGATGATACTTGGCCATTACTTCACCAACTACATGGGCTGATTTACGAAAAGAGGCGCTGGCCTTTAAGCCAATGCTCCACATCGCATATAAAATTCTTCGATGAACTGGTTTCATTCCATCGCGTACATCAGGCAAAGCCCGAGATACGATCACGCTCATGGCATAGTCTAAATAAGACTCTTCCATTTCCTCTACTATCCCCCTTGGAATTAATTTATCATGTTCTAACACCTCTTCTTTAACTTCCTCCTTGTCCGCCACAGCTTTAGCGACGGCGGGCTTTTTTGTTGGCTTAGTTTGTTTCTTCTTTGGCATTTTTTTCTTTTGGGAATATATCCTCTTCAATTTGTTTAATTTCTTCTTCTGATAATTGTTCAGGGTTAGTTACTATTTCTCGTTCATTAACCACTTCTTCAGTTTCTTCTGGATTGATTTTACTCATTAAATTATCTAGCCCAGTTTGAAAGCTTTGAGCGCTTTCGCTTTCACTGCCTTGCCACTCTGGCCAAGTAAACCCTTCTCCTTCTTGATCATCTGGCCAAGTGAATTGTAAAGACACGCCCCAGACAATTAATACACCTATTAGGCTGACTGACATCCACAAGATTAATTTTCTTTTTTTAATATGATGATCAGACATATTTATTTACTTGGATTTAATATTATTACCTTAGTATCTTCTTCAGGTAATTCTTTTTTGGAAATTTTCAACTTATCCTCTGCAGCTTCAGGCTTAGTTCCGATTTCTTTAACAATTTGGTCTAAAGTAGTTAACTTTTCTTTAGCTCCAGGAACTTTATAATCCATAGGAATAATAATTCTAGGTTCAATCTGGCTTAACACCTTAGAAATTTTATCAGTAGTCAGAGCAGAGGAGGGAAGCATTAAAATATCTACTCCTTCCATTGTTTCTAATTGCTTGCTGCTTAAAGTATGATTTAAATATCCCAAGTGCCCAATAGTCATGCCCTCTACTTCAATAAAGAAAATAGATTGATCTGCTTGGTCTGCTTCGCCAGCTGGTAAAGCAGAAACAAAGATTTGGCTTTTTTCATATTCTCCTGGATGGTCAATCACAAAAGGATCTCCAATGATCCGGCCAATATTATTTGCTAAATAATTGCTCTTATCTGAAGATAAAACCACTTCTGCTTTAGCCTTTGGCATTTTTACTCCGCATTTATCATCAAAGGGATTAATAATCAAAGTAGCCTCCTTAGTCTGGATTTTAAAACAGCTCATCCCGAGCCAAGTAATAGTCATTTTCGGATATTTAAGTTAATTTTTATCCCGATTTTTATAAATAAAAATCGAGGATCCTCGACCATTTATTACTTTGAAATGAAGGTCGGGACAGTTAAATAATAACACAAAGTGCCTAATAAATCAATTCTTTAATAAGGTCTAATTATCTCCAAATGGATCAATTACTTCTTTTGCTTCGATTGATTGTTTTGGTGTTTTTAAACTTTTAACAGAAGCCTTAGGAACTTCTTTTTTTTGATTCACGCCCACTGTTGGCTTATCTTGTTTTCCAGTTTTATAAACAGATACTGTTGCCTTTTTCCTAGTATCTAAAGCTTCTCTCTTGGCTCCAGACTTAGCATCCATTTCATCTCTTTCTTGCATTCTACTTCTTAGATTATAAGCTCGCTGCCTTTCTTTAGAAATTCCCGGGGTTTCTTTACTTGTTTTATCTATTTCTCTTAATTTAGAGTAAACTGCTTTTCTAGTTTTTGCTTTTTGACTAGAAGTTAACTTTCCTCCGGCCTTACTATATCTCATTCTTATTCCTTTATCTCGAAATAAATCTAAGGCTTTTCGATAAGCTTTTAAATATTCCTTTTTACCTAATCCTTTAGTTTTCAACTTATTAGACAAAGAAGGGTTTTCTCTTAAAAACTGCTTACTAGCTCTTCTAAAGTCTTTAGCTCCCTTAACTCCACGTACTCCGCCTTTATAAGTCGCCTTATTTAATTCACCCAAAAAGTCATCTTTATTTATCCTAGCCATATTTTCTTGTCAGTGCGGTTGTTTTTAACAAACGCCACTGATTGTTTATTTATAACCATATTTTAGCATATTTTGTAAAAAAAATCACCCACCCTTGTCCCAACGAATCAGAACTTGGGTGGGGCTCAGGGCAGAGGGAAGACGATGTCCTCGATCAGCCACTCGATGGAGCGGCAGTGGTAGACTATGCCCACCAAGAAGCCGCTGACCACGAGAGCCATCCAGGGCAGGGGGTTGGCCGGCAGCATGTCCACCATGATGGTGAAGAAGATGGCCCAGGTTACCAGCATAGCCACTTCCAGAGAGAGGGAGATCAGGAAGCAAAGAAAAGAATGAACGAAATTGCGCATGGTGTCTCCAGGGCGCGAGGTACTGGACAATATATCACTTAAACTGATAAAAGTCAACTCTAATTTATATTTTTTCCCTAAAATTAGACAAAACTCCCCCTCTCCAGACGTGGAGAGGGGGCCGGGGGGAGAGGCCCCTTGCCAAAAATTAAGTTTTATTCTATAATCTACATACTAAATTAATAAATAACTCGAAAGAGTGCCTGTATTCTTTGGATCAGATCAGGTTAGCTAAAATCATTAACTATGACCCAAACACAAAGCTCCCTAATGGAGCAATTATTAAATGAAGAATCTCAAGTTAATATCCCAGTAGTTGGCGATATTATCGAAGGGATCGTTGTAAATGCCTCTAAAAACGAGGTTCTTTTAGACTTAGACGCCTTTTCAACTGGCGCTATCAGAGGTCCAGAATTATTTGACGCTTCTGGAGACACTGCAGAATTAAAAGTAGGCGACAAAGTCGCGGCTACTGTTTTAGAATTAGAAAATGAAAACGGACACGTAGAATTATCTTTCCGACAAGCTGGACATCGTAAGGCTTGGGACGAATTAGAGCGCTTAATGCGTGAAGAAGAAGTGGTAGACGCTGAAATCGTCGACGCTAACAAAGGTGGATTAATCATTAAAGTTGGTAGAGTTTCTGGTTTCCTACCAGTTTCTCAATTAACTGTAGATCATTATCCTCGAGTTGAAGGCGGAAATAAAGGAAAAATCCTAGAAAAACTACAAAGTTACATGGGAGACAAATTCAAAGTTCGAGTTATTGATATCGATGAAGAAGAAGATAAGCTAATTGTTTCTGAAAAAGCTGCTTTCTCTGAAAAACAAGAACAAATGATGTCTAAATATCAAGTGGGAGACAAAGTTGATGGTGTTGTTACTGGAGTAGTAGACTTTGGTGCTTTCATCGAGTTTGGAGATTCTCTAGAGGGCTTAGTTCACATTTCTGAGCTTGCTTGGCAACGTATTGAAAATCCTCGTGACTTCATTAAAGTAGGCGACACTGTAAAAGCCGAAATTATCACTATTGATAAAGGCCGAATCTCTCTAAGTGTTCGTCGCTTACAAGAAGATCCATGGCAAGAAGTAGTTAAAAAATATGAGATCGGACAAGTTGTTCCTGGTAAAGTGTTAAAAGTAAATCCATTTGGAGTATTTGTTGAATTAGACAAAGAAATTCATGGCCTAGCTCATATTTCTGAGATCTCTAACAAAAAGATCGCCTCTCCCCAAGACATCGTTACCATTGGAGAAACTTATGACTTTAAAATTCTATCTATAGAGCCTCAAAAACATCGCTTAGGCTTATCCTTAAAAGCAGCTCAAGAACCTGCCCAAGAAGAAGTAAAAGAAGAAAAAGTAGAAGAGAAAAAAGAAGAAAAACCAGCCGAAGAAAAGGCTGAAGAGCAAGTTGCTGAAAAAGAATAATTATCGTATAATAAACCCATGGCTAAACAAAAACCCAAAGGTAGTTTGGTAAAAAATTTAGTGTATCTTATTGTTATTTTCTTAATCATTGGATCATTCTTAAGTTACGCTTCTTACGAGCCTGAACCAGAAGAAATCGGGCTTAACGAAGTAGTTTCTAAAATCCAAGCTCAAGAAGTAGAGCAGATTACTATCGCTGGAGAAAAAAATCTAACTATCACCTTAAAAGATCAAACCGAAGTAAAGTCTCGCAAAGAAATTTCCGAATCTATTACCTCTATTTTAACTAATTATGGGCTTACTGCCGAACAAATTAGTGAAGTAAATATTAAAGTAGAAGACGAAAGCGGCTGGGCTTTTTGGGCCGGCGCTATCTTACCATTCTTATTACCGTTTTTATTAATTGGTGGATTTATTTACTTAATGATGCGCCAAGTATCTGGTTCTAGTAATAAAGCCATGATGTTTGGTCAATCAAAGGCCAGAGAAACTGACCCTAAAAAGAATAAAGATAAAGTAAAGTTCAACGACGTTGCTGGCGTTAAAGAAGCTAAAGAAGAATTAAAAGAAGTTGTTGAATTTTTACAATACCCTAAAAAGTTTCAAGCTTTAGGAGCTAGAGTGCCTAGAGGTGTTCTTTTACTAGGGCCTCCAGGAACTGGTAAAACATTAATGGCTAGAGCAGTTGCTGGAGAAGCAGACGTTCCTTTTTACCATATTTCTGGTTCAGAATTTGTTGAAATGTTTGTTGGTGTTGGTGCTAGCCGAGTTCGCGATTTATTCAAAAAAGCTAAGAAAAACGCCCCTTCTATAGTGTTTATTGATGAAATTGATGCTGTTGGTCGCCAAAGAGGCACTGGAATGGGAGGGTCACACGACGAAAGAGAGCAAACTTTAAACCAAATTCTAGTAGAGCTAGATGGTTTTGAGCCAGACTCTGGAGTTATTGTTATTGCCGCTACTAATCGTCCTGATGTTTTAGATCCAGCCTTACTCAGGCCTGGTCGCTTTGATCGCCGTGTAGTCTTAGATCTTCCAGATATCAATGACAGAGAAGCTATTTTAAAAGTCCATGCCAAGAAAAAACCTTTAACTGAAGAAGTTAAGCTTAGAGAAATTGCTGAACGCACTCCTGGTTTTTCCGGAGCAGACTTATTTAATCTTTTAAACGAAGCTGCTATCTTAGCTGCTCGTAAGGATCAAAAAACTATTACCCCAACTAATTGTTTAGAAAGTATTGAAAAAGTAATGCTTGGGCCAGAACGAAAAAGCGCCCTACTTTCTAAAAAAGAAAAGAAGATTACTGCGTATCATGAGGCTGGTCACGCTATCGTGGCTCACATCTTACCAGAGGCAGACTCAGTAAGAAAAGTTTCTATTATTTCTCGAGGTAGAGCCGCTGGTTATACTTTAAAACTTCCTAAAGAAGATAGGCGCATGCATTCTAAATCTGAATTCGAGGCAGAGTTAGCCGTGATGCTAGCTGGCCATGCTACAGAAAAAGAAATCTTTGGTGAAGTTACTACTGGTGCCACTAACGACTTAAACCAAGCTACTAAGCTAGCTCGTAAATTAGTTACCGAGTATGGCATGAGCGATAAGATGGGTCCTCGTACTTTTGGTGAACGAGAAGAAATGGTTTTCTTAGGTAAAGAAATATCAGAGCAACGTGACTATAGCGAAGAAACTGCTAAAGCCATCGACGAAGAAGTTAATAGATTTATTGATCAAGGTTATAAAAAAGCAGAGCAAGTTATTACTGAGCATAAAGATAAGTTAGAAGAAATAACTAAGCAGCTCTTAGAAAAAGAAGTCTTAGAAAAAGAAGAATTTGAAGCCATTTTCACTCCAAAAATAAATTTAAATAAAAATAAATAAATATAAAAGGAGGAAAATATGTATTTTTATCGTGATATCTTAAAAAAAGCCTGGGAATTTACCAAGACTAATCGTTATCTATGGCTCCTGGGTCTATTTGCAGCTTTAATTGCTGGAAATGGCGGTGAAATTGAAATCTATTTCAGAAATTTAAGTTCTTTAACCAATCAAACTAGCTTTTTAAGTCCTAGCTTCTGGTTAAACGGAACCTTGTCTAAACTATTAACTGCCCAATTCGAGCTTAGTCTATCTTTGTTAGTTATTAGCTTAGTTTTGTTTGTTGCTTTAATCTGGTTAGTGGTAACTTCTCAAATTGGAATTATTTACAGCGCTGGAGAATCTGTTAAAAAAGAAAAACTTGGTTTAAAAAAGACAGTTAAAAATAGTCAAAACTTTTTATGGTCAGTTTTTTGTCTAAACTTGTTAAGTAAATTATTTATCTATGTTGGCCTACTAGTTTTTGCTATTCCTTGGTTAGCAGCCTATGTTAAAACTCAAGAAATTATTTGGATGATCCTTTACCTAGCTACAAGTTTCTTAATTCTTGTTCCTCTAGCCATGGTTATTTCTTTCTTGGTTAAATACGCCGCTGGTTATATTATTCTTAGAAAGAAAAGATTAATTCCAGCCCTAGGCTTAGCCTGGAGATTGTTTTTAAAAAATTGGCTAGTTAGTTTAGAAATGGCTGTCGTGATATTTATTCTTAATTTACTGGTTAGTTTTACTGTTTTATTGTTAGTTTTCTTGTTTAGCTCTCCTTACCTATTGGTCACTTCTTTAACTGGTTTAGTTTCTACTTCTTTTTCTGGATTTGTATTATTTGCGGTTGTTGGATTTTTATTACTATTTATTGCCATCATATTTATTGGAGCTATTTTTTCCGCCTTTCAATGGTCAGCCTGGACATTTTTATTTGTCGAGCTTTCAGAGGGCAGGGGAAAACAAGCCAAAGTTATTAGATGGTTTAAAAAATAAATAATAAGGAATAACGTATAGTCAGTGGCGTTTGCCTTGCAACCGCCCTGATAAACTCAGGATTTATGTATTATGTATATGTTTTAGAAAGTAAAAAGAACAGTAGAATGTATATCGGGTGTACAGATAATTTACAGAGAAGAATAGATGAGCACAATAATAGAGAAAATCAATCAACTAAAGATGGCGCGCCATGGAAGATTATTTATTATGAAGCCTTCTTATCAAAGAGTGATGCTTACGAAAGAGAAAAAATAATGAAAGGACAGTGGGGTAGAAAGTTCATAAAAAGAGTTTTAAAGAATTATTTACAATCTAATTAAAATTATAAATTACCTTGTCGTTTAGCTTGGCAATCGTACGGATAATCCTGTTATTATAGATAACGGGCGTGCCCGTGCGGTTACGAAGTAAACGCCACGGGCGTATAGCTCAGGGGTTAGAGCACAGTCCTTATAAGACTGGGGTCGATGGTTCAATTCCATCTACGCCTACTATTAGAGTGAAGACACGGGCGGTTAGCTCAGTTGGTTAGAGCGTTACATTGACATTGTAGAGGTCACTGGTTCGAATCCAGTATCGCCCACCAAAAAATTAATTATCACACTTATGTCAAAACAAAAAAAAGAAACACCTTCCACAGAAAAAGAACAATACGATTTCCGTGAACAAGCTTCTTGGAGAATTTTTCGAGTTATGGCCGAGTTCATTGAAGGGTCACAATTTTTAGCAGACTTAAAAAAAGAAGTTACTATTTTTGGTTCTGCCAGATTAAAACCAGGCACCAAGCATTACCAAGAAGCTGCTAAACTAGGTCGCTTATTAGGTAAGGCTAATTATACAGTTATTACTGGCGGCGGCCCTGGAATCATGGAAGCCGGAAACAAAGGAGCTTATGAAGCCGGAGCTAACTCTATTGGTTTAAACATTCAACTTCCTTTTGAACAACGAATTAACCCTTACGTTACTAGAGGTATTGGTTTTCACTATTTCTTTACTCGTAAATTCATGCTTTCTGCTTCTGCCCAAGCTTATGTTTACTTTCCAGGTGGCTTTGGTACTTTAGACGAGTTTTTTGAAATCGTTACTTTGCTACAAACAAAAAAAATGGAAGGCATCCCCGTGGTTTTAGTTGGTAAAGAATTCTGGGGTCCTTTAGACGAGTTTATTCAAAAACAATTAGTTAAAAAATATAAAACTATTTCTTCCGAAGACACCAAGCTTTATAAAATTGTCGATACTGCCCAACAAGCTTTCAACATTATTAAAAAATCCAAAGAACGCAAATACTTCTAATGCGCTTAGATAAATACCTAGTTAGTAAATATCCAGACATTTCTCGGTCTCAGATTCAAAAAGCCATCTCTGCTGGCCAAGTTTTAGTTAATCAAAAACAAGTTTCTAAACATTACGACCTTAAGCCTGGAGACAAAGTCGAGGTCACTGGAGAGATAACTAATATAGAATTAGACTTAAAGCCTAATCCTGAGATTAATCTAGATATTGTTTTTGAAGATGATAATTATTTAGTTTTAAATAAGCCTGCCGGATTAATTGTCCATCCTAGTGAAGCTCATCCTGAAAATGATACCTTGATCAACGGGGTCATGGATCATTACCCAGAAGTTGTGGAAGTGGGGGAGAGTAATTTAAGATATGGAATTGTTCATCGCTTAGACAGAGAAGTTTCTGGATTAATTGTTGTTGCTAAAACCCAAGAGGCATTTTTAGACTTAAAAAAACAATTTAAAGCTCGGACAGTTTTCAAACAGTATTTAGCTCTAGTTCACGGCCAAGTTCAAGAAAAACACGATTTTATTAAATTAAGCATCGAGCGTTCTAAGACTAAAGGATATAAAATGGCCGCTAAGCCTGAAGGCGGTAAAGAGGCAATTACTGAATACGAGATTATCCAACAATTTGATCATTTTACTTTTTTAAAGGTAATTATTCATACCGGGAGAACTCATCAAATTAGAGTCCATTTAAATGCTCTTAATCATACAGTTGTTGGAGACGAGCTTTATAGGCCTAAATCTTTAGTCACTAGGGCAAAGCTCGATAGAGTGTTTTTACACGCTTATAGGCTCGAATTTAACGATTTAAACGGTGAAAAAAGGGCCTTTCAGCAAGAATTACCCCCTAAATTACAAGATTTCGTAGAAACACTTGACTAATTTCCGATTTTTAGTTATCTTATAATAGTCTTGTGGTAACAATAACACCCAAGTTTTTTATTAAAATATATAATATATTATGTCTGAAGAAAAAAAAGAAGTAAAAGAAGAAATTAAACCTGAAGAACCTAAGAAAGAGGAAGTAAAGGAAGAGGTAAAAGAAGAAAAAACAAATAAATTACCTGAGATTAGACCTGGTTATACTGTTCGAGTTCACCAGAAAATTAAAGATGGTAAAAAAGAAAGAGTTCAAGTTTTTGAAGGAATGGTTTTGAAAATGAAAGGTGATAGTCCGGAAACTAAAACAATGACTGTTCATAAAGTTTCTCAAGGAATTGGAGTAGATAAAATTTTCCCTCTAGCTTTACCTACTATCGAGAAAATTGAAGTAGTTAAAAAAGCAAAAGTACGTCAAGCCAATTTACAATACCTCAAAGACTACAACAAGAAATTGAAAGAAGAAAGAGTAGCTGAATAAATAAACGATATTAGAGGCACGTCGAGGTGGTGGAACTGGTAGACACGCATCCTTGAGGGGGATGTGCCCCTAGGGCATGAGGGTTCAACTCCCTCCCTCGACACGTTTACAATCAGGTTTACCCGTGCGGTTTCGACAGAGTCGAAAACGCCTCGGGGTGCTTAGCTCAGTTGGTTAGAGCGTCTCGTTTACACCGAGAAGGTCTGGGGT
>CAZNEH010000008.1:0-37763 GCA_964572175.1 uncultured Gammaproteobacteria bacterium | reverse complement strand
TGGCCGATCAAGTTTCGTTTATCTCTACCGGCGGTGGAGCAATGCTCGAATTTTTAGAAGGTAAAGAGTTACCTGGAATAAAAGTAATAAAATAATTAATATAGCTTTATTAAACCGCCCCCTCTCCAGACGTGGAGAGGGGGAAGGGGGGTGAGGCAAAGAACGAATATTATGAAAATAAAAATAATTAAAGCAAGGGAGGTACTTGACTCTAGATCTAATCCAACTGTAGCCTGTCGAGTGACGTTAACTAACGAGGTTACAGTCGAGGCCATGGTACCCTCAGGCGCGTCTACAGGCACTCACGAAGCTTTAGAGTTACGAGATGGGGATAAGAAGCGTTATCATGGAAAAGGTGTCTTAAAAGCAGTAAACAATATTAATAAAAAGATTGCACCTAAGCTAAAAGGGCATCGAGTAGATAAGCAAGAAGACCTGGATGTTTTAATGCTTCGTTTAGATGGAACAGAGAATAAGTCTAAGCTTGGAGCCAATGCAATTTTAGGCGTGTCTCTTGCTTGTGCGCATACTGCGGCCAAGGCAAAAAAGATGCCTTTGTATGAATATATTCGCAAGGAATATGGTTTAAAATACCAGGGTTATAAAATGCCCTATCCAATGATGAATGTGTTGAATGGTGGAGAGCATGCGGATAATAATTTGGAGATGCAAGAGTTCATGGTAGTGCCTCAAGATAAAAAATTTGCTAAACGGGTTCAAGTTGGTTCAGAAGTTTTTAATGAATTGAAAAATATTTTAGCAAAGAAAAAGTTAAGCACTAATGTTGGAAACGAAGGTGGGTTTGCGCCAGCTTTAAAAAGTAATGAAGAAGCATTGAAGTTGATTGTAAAAGCTATTGGTAAAAAGAAAGCGTCTTTGGCGATTGATCCAGCAGCTAGTGAGTTTTATAAAAAAGTTCCTCAAGGTTTAGGAAAATATAAAGTTGATGGAAAATGGATTAGTCCGTTTGATTTAATGAGGATTTATGCTCAGTGGATTAGTAAGTATCCATTGATTTCAATTGAAGATGGATTAGCCGAAGATGATTGGTCTAATTGGCGGATTTTAACTAGCGAACTAAAAGATCGAGCCTTGTTAGTAGGGGATGACTTGTTTGTGACTAATATTCATCGATTGCGTTTAGGTTTAGACAAAGAAGTAGGAAATTCTATTTTAATTAAACTAAATCAAATCGGAACTTTAAGTGAAACTATTGATTGTATTAAGTTGGCTCAGAAAAATAATTATCAAGTTATTATTTCTCATCGATCAGGTGAAACAGAAGATACTACAATTGCGGATTTAGCTGTGGCCGTAAATGCAGAGTATATTAAAACTTCTATCTCACGCTCTGAAAGAGTGTGTAAATATAATCGTTTGTTAGAAATTGCAGACGAGTTAGGGAAATAATTTATTGAATGTGATCAGTTTGCTCAAGATGAGCGACGAGGTCGAATAGTCCTTGATGTTTTATTATTTGCATACCGTCCCATACTTCAAGGGGAGTTAATTTTCCATCTTGTTCAGTCATAATTACTAATTGTTGGTCACGATTAGTTCTTAGGTGTAGATGGTCCCAGCCGTTCATTTTAATAACTTCATATAAAGCTGGTATTTTTTCAAAAGCTTGTTTTAAATCTTGTTTTATCATTTGTTCGGCCAGCTGATGAGGGGTTTGACTTAAATGATCTTCATCAGTGTTTTTTTGTGTTGCTGTATCATCGTCATCGTCATCACTGTCGTCATCTTGTTCTTCCTCCTCTTCTTCTAATTTTTCAGCTTGAGCCTTGGTTTTTAATAAAGATATTTTTAAGAGGTGGTCTATTTCTTCCTCAGTTTGACCTGAGTCATCATTAAGATAGCCAAGCTCTATTAGAATAGCTATTTTTTTAGTTCGTTCAGTAGTTAGGCCTTTTTCTAGAGTAGCGGCTTTATTATGGAGTTCTTGGATTTTTTGTTTTTTAGTTAAAGGCCCTGGTTCTGGCTCAGTACTTTCTGGCTGAGGGGGTTGAACTGGCTGTTCTGGAGTTTGTAATTTAATATTTGGTTCTTCAAACATGTATAAATTTTAACATGTTTGTCTTTGTTTTGTAAATAAAAAAATTTCCGCCGCGGACCGTTCGAGTGATCGGTCGTTGGCGGAGAAGCTAGGGGAGCTCGCTAGCGTACTGGATGAAGCTCTCGAAGGACATGGTCGATCCCTGGTTGGGGTCGGTCGGTCCTTGAAGTTCGATGGTGCCTTGCCCAGCGAGGATGTAGACACCCTCGGGAATGGGGGCGGTGATGGAGACTCGGCCGTTGTTGGAGCCGGTGTTCCATTTCGTGTCGTCTCTAGACTTGAAGGCCGCTCCAGTCTTTTTCAGCGGAGCATCTTGGCATTCGTTTTGCCTTGACTTGTGGACTGGATGGATCACGTATCCTTGCCAGCCAAGAACGAGCTGGTAGCATCCTCGGTACTGGTAGCTGACGGTCTCTTCGGAGGTGAAGTGACCGGTAGCGTAGGCCTGTGACTGCCAGGAGACGAGGTCGCTGGTCGGAGCCAGGGCGTTGTTGGTGTGAGCGCAGGAGAGAAGGAGAATGAACAGGAGCTGGAACATGAGAAGTCCGTGGTTGGAGGCTTTTTGATCTTTTCATAAAGTTAATAAAATGTCAATAAAAAAAATTTCCGCCGCGGACCGTTTGAGTGATCGGTCGTTGGCGGAGGAGCTAGCCGGTGGTAACCGGAAGCTTGGGGAACTCGAGTTCTCGCAGCCATGATCCACCTAGATAGAAGGTGAGGGCGTAGAACCAGGTGAGCAGGTAGAAGTTGTGATTTTCCCAGATGAAGGAAATGCCATCAGCGAAAAGATAGATGAAGATGGCGGCGGTGAAGAATGTCAACCGGAAGCCATCTTGGTGAAATTTCTTTCCGATGAAGAAGAAGGAGCTGCTGACGATGAAGACGATCAACAGTTCTGACCAGAACGAGGTCATCTCGGTGGCGATGATCGTGCTGATCAAGGCGCAGGCAGTGGCGAAGCTGACGATGATGGTCATGGTCCCGCTGAACCTGAGATAGGGGTCAGCAGAAGAGGTCGGCCAGCAGGCGTAGCGCCAGCATAGGACTGCGGAGAGGGAAAGAGCGATGGAGAGGGTGATCAGGACGTAGAGCATAGGAATTCCTTTTGGTTGAGAGTCTATTTCATAATATCATAAATTATATTTTAATAAAATTTTAGGCCCTGACTTTAGTCGGGGTTTAAAATTTCTACAATAATAAAAAATATGTTATAATATACTTCATGTTGGAGTATATATTTAAACCAAAATCAATTGCCTTAGTGGGTGCATCGCGGGATGCGGATTCTTTGGGTCATGACATTTTAGAAAATGTAAAAAATCTCGGGTTTAAGGGAAAAATTTACCCGGTTAACTTAAAAGCGAAGAAGATTTTAGGTTTAAAATGCTTTAAGTCTGTTTTAGATATTCCTGGCAAGATAGATTTGGCGATTATTATGGTGCCAGCTAAGTTTGTGAACCAAGTAGTGAAGGAGTGCGGGAAGAAAAAGATTAAAGGGGTGGTAGTTATTTCAGCTGGGTTTAAAGAAACTGGTAAAAAGGGAGAAAAACTAGAGCAAGAGTTACAAAAAATAGCCAAGAAATATGGAATTAAGGTGATTGGGCCAAATTGTTTGGGAATTTTAAATCCTCACCTGAAATTAAACGCATCTTTTGCCGAAGGAATGCCAAGTAAGGGTAATGTGGGGTTAGTGTCGCAGTCTGGGGCTATGGCCGTGGCCGTTATGGATTGGGCGTATCAATCTAAATTAGGATTTTCAAAAATTATTAGTATTGGCAATAAAGCAGGGTTAACAGAAATAGAATTATTAAAATATTTAGCTAGTGATCCAGAGACTGATGTCATAATGATGTATTTAGAAAGTTTAGTAGATGGCCGGGAGTTTATGAAGTTGGCTGATAAAGTGACAGACAAAAAGCCGGTGATAATTATGAAAGCTGGAACTAGTGAAATTGGGTCAAAAGCAATTTCTTCTCATACAGGTTCTTTAGCTGGGTCTGATCAAGCCGTAGAAACTGCGTTTAAGCAGTCTGGAGTTATTCGAGCTCGAACTGTGGAAGACTTTTTTGATTATGCTAAAGGATTTTCTTGGGCGCCTTTGCCAAAAGGAAAAGGAGTGGCCATTGTCACTAATGCCGGAGGCCCTGGAGTTATGGCTGCGGATACTTTGGCTGATTCTGGTTTAAAATTGGAGGAATTAAGGGATATTTTAGGAGATGCTAAAGTGGATCGTTATGAAAAAGCCTTAAAAGAAGTATTAAAAAATCCAAAAGTAGATAGTGTAATTTGTATTTTAACTCCGCAAACCATGACCCAGGAAGACGAAACTGCAGAGTTGATTGCCAAGTTAAAAACAAATAAGCCGGTACTGCCAGTGTTTATGGGTGGGGAAGATGTTAATTCTGGGCGGTTGATTTTACAAAAAAAATAAAGTACCTAATTTTGAGTATCCAGATAGGGCGGTTAAGGCTTTAGAGAAAATGGAGCAAGCTAAAAGATTTAAAATTGAAATTAATTTGCCTAAATATCAGGGTAAGCAGAAAAAGTTAAAATACGCGACTAATAAATTGCAATTAAAAACCGTTGATGCTGAGGAATTAATTAATAGTTATGATATTAAGGTTTTAAAAAATAAATTAGTTAAGAATAAGGCTGAGCTTAATGAAATTAGAAAAGGCTTGGTAGCCATGAAGATTGCTTCTCGAGATGTGATTCACAAGAAAGCTACTGGAGCCGTAGAGATTAATATTAAAAATAGATACCAAGCTGAAGAAGCGTTTGATGAGATTATAAAAAATGTTAAGAACTTTAATAAAGAGGCAGAAGTTGATGGAGTGTTGGTGCAAAAAATGGCTAAGCCAGGCGTAGAAGTGATCATTGGGATGAAGCGGGATTCGCAGTTTGGGCCAATGTTGGTATTTGGGCTTGGTGGATCGCTAGTAGAAGTAGTTAAAGATGTTTCTTTTAGAATTGCGCCGTTAAATAAAAAAGATGCTTTAGCTCAAATTAAAGAAATTAAAGGTTATGAGTTAATTAAAGATAAAGATATTGATTTATTAGCAGATATTTTAGTAAAAGTGGCTAAGTTGAGTTTAGATTATCCACAAATAAAAGAAATAGATTTAAATCCGATTATTATTCGGGACCAGGGAGGGGAAGTTATTGACGTAAGAATTTTACTATGAAACAACCAGTAGCCTTAATTATTTTAGATGGCTGGGGTTTGGATAAACCTAACGAGGGCAATGCTATAAGCCTAGCAAAGACACCAAATATGGATCGCTTGATGAGTGAATATCCTAATATTGAGTTAGATGCTTCTGGGAGGAGCGTAGGGTTGCCGGCTGAACAAGATGGAAACTCGGAAGCCGGGCACATGAATATCGGAGCTGGTCGGACAGTAGACCAAGATGCGGTGAAAGTTAATAGGGCCATTGCCACAGGAGCGTTTTCAGACAACGCCGCTTTTGTGGAGGCCATTGACCATGTAAAAAAATATGGATCCAAGATGCACATCATGGGATTACTAGCTAATAAGATGAGCGCCCATGCTTACCCAGATCATTTGTATGCCTTGCTAGCCTTAATGGAAGAACAAAAAGTAGATCAAATTTATTTGCATTTATTTACTGATGGACGGGATTCTTATCAACGTGGAGCTACGTCTTTTTTAAGAGATCTAAAGAAGGCATTTAGAAATGGGGAGAAGATTGCCACGGTGATGGGGCGTTATTATGCGATGGAGCGGAATAAGCGTTGGGATATTACTAGACAAGCTTATGAATTATTAACTGAGGGAAAAGGATTGACGGCTAAAGATGCAGATCAGGCAATTGTTCAGTCTTATTATAAAAATGAGAACGATGAATTTATTAAGCCAACTTTAATAAATAACCAGGGATTAATTGAAGATAATGATGCGATTGTTTATTTTAATTTAAGATCAGACAGAGCGCGGCAATTAAGCAAGGCGTTTGTGCAAGATGAATTTGAGAAAAAAAATAGGCAGAGTTTTCAGCGCCAGGTAATTTTAGAAAATATTAGATTTGTGGCTATGACAGATTTTGGGCCAGATTTAGATGATATTATTACGGCTTTTCCATCTGATGATTTAGAGCAAACTTTGCCCATGGCATTAAAAGATTTTAAACAGTTGTATATTGCCGAGTCAGAAAAATATGCTCATGTAACTTATTTTTTTAACGGAGGATATGCTGATCTAGTAGGAGGAGAAGAAAGAGTAAGTGTGGCTTCTCCAGATTGTGAAAAATATTCTGAAAAACCAGCTATGAGCTCTAAAGAAATAGCTGATGTAGTAATCGGAAATATAGAGCACCATGTTTATGATTTTTATTGTATAAATTTTGTTAATCCAGACATGGTGGGGCACACTGGTGATTTAGAAGCGGGAATTAAGGCTTGCGAGTCTGTGGACGAACAATTAGGCAGAATTGTTAAAGCTATAGAAGAAAAAGGGGGAACCGCAATGATTACCGCAGATCACGGCAATGTAGAAGAGATGATTAATTTTAAAACTGGGCAAGTAGATACTAAGCATTCAAGTAATTTAGTGCCGTTTATAATTACTGATAAAACTATAGAATTAAAAAATGATAGAACATATACTTTAGGAAATATTGCTCCTTCAGTGATAAAATTAATGGGAGCAAAAAAACCTGATATAATGGACGAAGAATTATGGTAACATTAATTATTTTAGATGGATGGGGAGTAGCACCACCAGCAAGCGGTAATGCTTTGAGTTTGGCTGAGACTCCTTATTTGGATGGGTTAATTAATGATTATCCGGCGATGACTTTGCAGGCTTCTGGAGAGGCAGTTGGTCTGCCTTGGGGAGAGATGGGAAATTCTGAAGTAGGGCATTTAAGTTTGGGGGCTGGAAAGGTATTGTATCAGAATTTGCCATTAATTAATCGAGCCGTAACCAGTGGAGAATTTTTTAAGAATAAAGGATTTTTAAGAGCTGTAGAGCAAGTTAAAAAAAATAATTCTAATTTACATTTAATGGGACTTGTTTCTGATGGCGGAGTACATAGTTCGCAAGAGCATTTATATGCTTTATTGGATTTTTGCAAGGAACAGGGATTAGAAAAAGTATTTATTCATGGATGGCTAGATGGTCGCGATACAGCTAAGAATGCGGCCTTGAATCAAATTGCTCAGTTACAAACTAAGTTGCAAGAAAAAGGTATAGGAAAGTTAGTAAGTTTATGTGGTCGGTATTGGGCGATGGATAGAGATAATCATTGGGATAGAGTAGCTAAGGCTTATAACGCCATGGTTAAAGCAGAGGCAGAGCAACAATCTATGAGTCCGTTAGCAGCTATTGAAATGTCTTATCAGAAAAATATTTTTGATGAAGAATTTGAGCCCACGGTTATAGATGGAGGACAAAAAGTAGAGCCAGGGGACGCAGTGATATGTTTTAACTTTAGGGCAGATCGAATGAGGCAGGTGACTAAGGCTTTGGCTTTACCAGCTTTTGAAAAATTTGACCGTCAATATTTAAAAGATGTAACAGTGGTAACTATGACAGAGTATGAAAAGAATTTACCAGTGACCATTGCTTTTGAACCAGGGAAAGTGGAAAATCCTCTAGCTAGGGTGTTATCTGAGGCTGGAAAAAAACAATTACATATAGCGGAAACAGAGAAATATGCTCATGTAACTTTTTTCTTTAATGGGGGTAAGGAAGATGAGTTTGAAGGAGAAGACAGAATGATTGTGCCATCTCCGCAAGTGGCTAGCTATGCAGAAAAACCAGAAATGTCGTCTGATCAAGTAAAAAGTAAAATTATAGAGAGTATTAGTAAATACGATTTTATTGTAGCTAATTTTG
Source organism: uncultured Gammaproteobacteria bacterium (assembly GCA_964572175.1). Classification (GTDB taxonomy): domain Bacteria; phylum Patescibacteriota; class Patescibacteriia; order UBA9570; family CAZNEH01; genus CAZNEH01. Next base: position 29,844 of record CAZNEH010000008.1, on the reverse strand, counting down.
CCAATGCAGATATGGTGGGGCACACTGGTGATTTGGAAGCAGCTAAAAAAGGAGCGGAAGCTTTGGATAAGTGTTTAGCCGAGATTGTGCCTAAGATTTTAGAAGCAGATGGAACTTTAATAATTACGGCTGACCATGGAAATGCGGAAGAAATGATTAACTTAAGTAATGGTAAGAATTTAAAAGAACATACTACTAACCCAGTGCTTTGTGTGTTAGCAAGTAAGGCTTTGAAAGAACGAGCCGGAGAGTGGCCAACAGTGCCAAATTCTGACTTAAGCCAAGTGCAGCCAATGGGAATTTTGGCAGACGTGGCTCCAACTATTTTAGAAATTATGAAAATTAATAAGCCCGAGGAAATGACTGGGCGAAGTTTACTATGAAAAATTTAGACATTATTACAATTGGTAGTGCGATGAGAGACATTGTTTTTTATACTGCTGAAGGAGAAGTGGTTAAAAATCCAAAAAAAGATCCAACTAAGTTAGAGTTGATTGGTTTTGAACTAGGAGCTAAGTTGAAAAGCGATGAAGTTTATTATACTTGGGGCGGAGGAGCGCTTAATACCAGTATAAATTTTGCAGGCTTGGGATTGAAAACTGGAATTTTATCAGAAGTAGGAAAAGACATGGATGGCCAGGATTTATTAAAATATTTAAAGGCACAGAAAGTTGCCACAGGCTTAGTTAAAAAATCTACTAAGCAAGCAACTGGATTGTCTTTGTTAGTAGTTGATAAAAGAAGTAATGAACACGTTGTTTTTGTAAATTATGGAGCGAATAGAGATTTAAAATTAGAGGCTAAAGATTTTAAAAAAGATAATGACTGGTTTTATGTTTCTTCTTTGAGTACTAAGTATTGGGAAAATATAATGAAGGATTTAGTGAAAACTGGAAAAAAGATTGCTTGGAATCCAGGGAAAACACAATTAGAAGCAGGGTACAAAGGATTGGTAAATTATTTGTCTAATATTGAAGTGTTAATCTTAAACAAAGACGAAGCTACTGAGTTGTGCTTATCGGCTAAGGCTAAAAATTTAGATACTCGAGCTATGCTTCGATTAATTTTTGAATGGGGTCCTGGAGTGGTGGTTATTACCGATGGTCAACAGGGAGTTTATGTTTACGATGGAGTAAAAATTTACAAGGATAGACCGCATCATGGTAAACCCAAAGACACGACTGGAGCCGGAGACTGTTTTGCCTCTTCTTTTGTGGCTGGGTTAATAAAGTTTAAAGGAGATATCGAGAAAGCGATTAAAGTAGGAATTGTAAATGCTAGTTCTTTAGTAATGGAACCAGGAGCGACTAAAGGTTTGTTAAGCTGGAGTCAGATTAAGAAAAAATTATGAAATTAGTTTTAAAAGGACAGTTGCCAGAAAATGTAAATGTGATTATGAGGAGATTGGGGTATCATGTTTTTGATGGTGCGTTTATGCGTCGATTGGGCCGGGATCATTATCCTAGGTTTCATGCTCATGCTGATGAAAATGAAGAAGGAGTGGTAATTGATGTGCACATGGATATGAAAAAGACTAGCTTGGGTCCGCGCAGACATGGGGCCGGAAATGAAGAAATGGTAGCAGAGGAAAGAGAGAGAATTAAACAATATATATTAGCACTTTATGAATAAAAAGCAGGTTAGTGCCGGAGCAATAGTTTTGAATAAGGACCAAAAAGTATTAATAGTTTTTCAAAATAAAAATAAATACTGGGAGTTTCCCAAGGGTAAGCAAGAAAAGGGGGAGACTGTTTGGCAAACTTTAAAAAGAGAGCTAGAAGAAGAAACCGGAATTAAAAAATTTGTTAGATTGAAAAAATTTAAAGCGGTTGTTAAGTATAAGTTTAAGTTTAAAAAAGATTTTATTAGCAAAGAAGTAATTTATTTTTTGTTGCAAACCAAAGAAGAGGTTAAATTATCGCATGAGCATAAAGCTTTTAAATGGGTGACCCCCAGAGGAGCGAAAAGATTTTTTAAACATAAGAATCAAAAAGAATTAGTAGATAAATTAATTGAATATTTGAAATGAAGTGGGAAGTAAAAAGTAAAGCAGAGGAGGAGTTTGTAAAAAAGTTTCCAGAAATAAATCAAGTTGTCTTACAGCTTTTATATAACCGGGAGCTGACAAATCAAGAAGCAATAGATGCTTTTATGACTTTGGATTATTCACAAGACCAGCATGATCCGTTTTTGTTTAAAGACATGGAAAAAGCTTGTGAGCGGATAGAAAAAGCGATTAAGGATGGAGAAAAAATAACGGTTCATGGAGATTATGATGCCGATGGAGTTTGTGCGTCCACAGTAATGATGAAAACTTTGCAAAAGCTAGGAGCTAAAGACCCGGGTATTTATATTCCTCATCGAGAAAGCGAGGGTTATGGATTAAATTCAAATACAGTGGATTATTTTGTGGAACAAGGAGTGAATTTAGTTATTACCGTAGATTGTGGAGTGGCTAATAAAGATGAGATTAGCTTAGCTAAAGAAAAAGGAATTGATGTGATTGTTACAGATCATCATGCTCAGCCCTTGGAAATGCCGACTGATGCTTATGCCATTATAAATCCGTCTATAGAAGAAGATAATTATCCAACTACGGATTTGTCTGGAGCAGCCGTAGCTTTTAAAGTGGCTCAGGCTTTAATTAAGAGAAATGATCTAGGTGAGGCTTTTGAAAAGTGGTTATTAGACATAGTGGCTGTTTCTATGGTTACTGATTGTATAAGATTGATTGGTGAGTCTAGGTTGTTTACTTATTATGGATTAAAAGTTTTGCGTAAAACTTTGCGGCCAGGGATTAAGGCTTTGGTTGTTTCGGCGAGAAGGGAAATGGCTGATTTAGATACTCAAGCGATTGGTTTTCAATTGGGACCGCGATTAAATGCGGCGGGAAGAATGGATCATGCCAATACGGCTTATGAGTTGTTGATGACAGAAGATGAAAATCAGGCTCAAGAATTAGCCATGAAGATAGAAGGTAATAATAAAGAGCGTCAAAAATTAAGTGAAAAAATTTATAAACAAGTAGATGCTCAAATTCAAGATCAATTAGACGAAAAGTTTTTTATAGTTAAGGGTGAAGAATGGCCCTTAGGGTTAGTTGGATTGGTGGCTGGAAAAGTAGCGGACAAGCATTATCGGCCAACTTTAATTTTGACAGCTAATGAAGATGAGGTTTCTGGATCTGGGCGAAGTATTCCAGAATTTAATATGATGGAAGCGTTGCAAGAAATAGAAGAATCTTTTGATCGTTATGGCGGACATAGCCAGGCGTGTGGGTTTACCTTAAAAGAAGGAATGGATGTAAAAGAAGTTCAAGAAAAATTAAAAGTGATTGTAAATAGAGAACTGGAAGGAAAAGATTTAACTAAGAAGTTACCTATAGAAGCAGAAATAGAATTAAGTAAGGTGGACTGGGATTTAGTTGGAGAATTAGAAAAGTTTCGGCCTTATGGAGAGGCGAACCCAGAGCCGTTGTTTGTATCTCGAAAATTAAAAGTAGCTGATTTAAAATTAGTTGGTAAAAAAGCTGATCATTTGAAAATGATGGTAGTAGACGATGAGGGTAAGAATAAAAAGACGATTGGGTTTAGATTAGCGGTAAAAGCTGAGGGGTTAAAGATAGGGGATGAGATTGATTTAGTTTATGAGATAGGAATTAATGAGTGGAATGGATCTAAGGAGATACAATTAAAAATTATTGATTTTAAGAAACATGAAAACAATTAAAGTTTTTACTGATGGCGGAGCCCGAGGAAATCCAGGGCCAGCTGGGATTGGAGTTCATATTCCAGGAGTTGGGGATTATAAAAAGTTCTTAGGTAAAAAGACGAATAATCAGGCTGAGTATGAAGCGGTGGTTTTAGCGTTTCAAAAGTTAGATGACTATAAGCAAGATGAAATAAATTTTTATTTAGATTCAGAGTTAGTGGTAAAACAGCTTAATGGAGAATATAAAGTTAAAGATGTAGAATTAGGAAAGTTGTTTGTAAAGATTTGGAATGCTAAAGCAGGTTTTAAAAAAGTTACTTTTACTCATATTAGAAGGGAAAAGAATAAAATTGCAGATAAACTAGCTAATGAAGCTATGGATCTAGGAAAATAATTTTGTTTTTATAAAAAAAGAGAGCCCGGAGCGACGTGATGTCACTCGGGGCTTTTTCGATACGTGTGTAGCAGAGGAGCTGCTACTAGAGCGCGGCCAGCTTGGCGCGGAGGGCCTTCTCGATGGCCGGGAGATGCTCCATGAAGTTGACCATGGGGTCCTGGACCGGGGTGGTCTGGGGGATGGTCAGCTCTTCGATGGTGGGGACCGGGTTGCCGAGCCACTCCATCTTACCTTCGTTGGTGATGCGGAAGGGGACGGAGTTGCGGATGGCGCCCAACTCGGGGTCGGAGAACCCGGGTTCCCAGGCCCAGTACCCGGGGCCGAGGAGCATCTTCGAGCCGCGGACGATTCCACCGTGCGAACCGGGGAAGTGGTGGGCCGTCTTGATGCGGTGGCCGGAGCGGTGGTGAATGCCTTCGGAACCAAGGCGCTGGGCGATGTGGTTGTGGACCATCTCGTCCAGGTCGCTGACCGGGGTGCCGACGCGGAACATGTCTTCATCCATGGCGGCCTGGGTGGCCTCGCGGACGACAGCGTAGATGTCCTGCAGGCGCTGGGGCGACGGACCGATGAGGATGAGGCGTTCGATCTCGGACCAGTAGCGGTGCATTGTGGGGAAGATGAAGCCGATGTTGGCGAAGCCCGGGCGGAGCGAGTCCGAGAGGTGGGGGATGTAGTGCGACATGTGGCTCTCGGGACCGGGCCAGGCTCCCATCAGGACCTTGCAGTCCGTGATGTGGAAGCCGTATAGTTTCATCATCGCTCCCTTGACCACCTTGTCGAGGCCGAAGAGCATGCCGATGTTGTACTGGCCGGCGGCCACGGCCTTGAGCATCTCATCCATCCCGTAGTTGGCCATCCCGAGGGCGGCGTGCATCAGGAGTTCCTCGGCCGGGTGGAGACCGCGTTCGATCTGGAGCATCTGGACGAAGGGGTATTGGTCGATGTCGGTCTTCAGCCCACCGTAGTTGAGGTAAGAGGTCCACAAGCTGGGCATGTGGGGTTCGACCAGAACCTTCTGGCAGCCGAGGTCCTGGAGCTTGTCCACGAGGGTCTTCAGGCCGCTGTCCACGACCACAGAGGACTCGGGATCGATGTGGATCTGGTCTTCGTAGCCGGTGATGTTCTCGGCGGGTGCACAGGGCGCCTGGCGGAAGATCATGTGGTCGACCTCCATCATGGGGACGACCCAGTGGATGTCGCCGTTGGGCATGACGATGCCAGCGAGCAGGCGTTCCATGCCGTCCCCGTAGATCTGGGTGCCCAGGTCGTTGACGGAGTGACCACAGACCAGGGCGCAGTCGAGGCCGAGCCGGCGGACGTAGCCGGCGATGTCAGCGGCGTTCCGCTGGTACAGCTCGTGGGGGAGGAAGAGGTTGGGGCGAGGGTCGAGCAGCATTGAGTGTCTCTCTCTTTCCAGCGTGAGGCTGAAGAGTGGGTGAGTCGAAGTAGAAAGCCGGTTGGCTAACCACCTCTTTTTTACCTTATTTTAAGCATTTAGTCAATTGTGGAAAAGACTTGACAAAATTGCTATTTTGTAATATAGTATGAATACTCTAAGTGAGCTGGATAATCGCCTTAATTTATTAAGGAGGAAAGTCCGAACACCGTAAATGACAGTGGGTAACGCCCACCAGGATATAAGCCAATAGGCAGAAATTCTATAGATTTCTGTATATTGTATAAACCTAGGGAAAGTGCCACAGAGACTATACTATCTTGACTTCGGTTGAGAGAAAGGTGAAAAGTTAGGGGATTATACCCCTTTCACTCTCTGGTGACAGAGATGTGTGGTAAACCCTGTCTGGTGCAAGAGTAAAATGGTTATTTATAGCCAGGTAACTCGCTTGAGCTTGTTGGTAACAGCAAGCCTAGATAGATGATTATTTAAACCCGGGGCATTCTGCAGATGCAGATTGCACGGGCGCACAGAATTCGGCTTACAGGTTTGCTTAGAGTGCCCCTTTGGGGTTTAAAGAACACAACTATGAAAAGAGCAGAATTAATTTTTGGGGCTATTTTAGTTCCAATTGATTATCTAGTTTTAGTGGCTGCTGGATTAGCTGCCTATTATTTAAGATTTGATTCAACAATTACAGATATTCGACCAGTGGTTTACGAAATGCCTTGGTTGGAATTTTTTTATGTTATTTTAGTAACCTCTTTAGTGATGGTTATTATTTTTGCCTTTAGCGGATTATATGTAATTTCTGGAACTCGTCGAATTACTACGGAAATTAAAAAAATAATTTCTGGGTGTACCTTAGGGGTAATGCTAGTAATTGTGGCTGTCTTTTTTCAAAGAGAGTTATTTTCTTCTAGATTTATTATCTTAGCGGCTTGGATTTTAAGTATGGGCTTTGTGATGTTAGCTAGAATTTTATTTATTTATATTGAAAGATTTTTATTCACTAAAGGCATTGGAGTACATAGAATTGTTTTAATTGGAGAAGATAAAACTACTAAAACAATTAAAAAGGCGATTGAAAAACACAAGAGCATGGGTTATCGGATTGTTGAATATTACCCGACTTTTAATGGAGACATTCATGGAAAATTATCTAAGATTTTGAAGATTAAGCCTTTTGATGAAATTATTTTAGCTGATCCAAATTTAGCTAAAACAGAAAGTATTAGGTTGTTAGATTTTTGTAATGAACACCACATTGATTTTAAATATGCCGCGGATTTATTTGAGACTCAGTCAGCCAATGTAGAGGTTCGACCCTTGGCTGGAATCCCAATTATTGAAATTAAGAAAACTCCTTTAGACGGTTGGGGAAGAATATTTAAAAGAATATTAGATTTAGTATTTTCTTTATTGTTTTTAATCTTATTTGGTTGGTTGATGTTGATTGTGGCAATTGCGGTGAAGTTAGACAGTAAAGGACCAATGATTTTTAAGAACGAACGAGTAGGTGAGAAGGGCAAGAAATTTAATACTTTTAAATTTCGTTCCATGAAGTCAGAATTTAGTATTGGGCCGCAATTTGAAAAAAATAAAGAAAAGGCCTTGGAGCTAGAGGAAAAATTGATTAAAGAAAAAAGTATTAAAGCCGGGCCTATTTATAAGATTAAAGATGATCCTAGAGTAACTAGAGTAGGAAACTTTATTCGAAAAACTAGTTTAGATGAATTTCCTCAAGTATTTAATGTGATTAAAGGAGAAATGAGCTGGGTGGGTCCACGACCGCATCAGCCTAGAGAAGTAGAGAAATATGAAAAGCGTCATAAACAAGTTTTAAATGTTCGTCCAGGAGTGACTGGATTAGCGCAAATTTCTGGTCGAAGCGATCTTTCTTTTGAAGAAGAAGTTCGTTTAGATTTATATTATATTGAAAATTGGTCTTTATGGATTGATATCTATATTTTATTTAAAACGCCATTTATTTTATTAAATAAAAGACAAGCTGATTAACCCGGGGCATTTCGCCTTCGGCGAACTGCACGGACAAGCCTATGAAAATAGCATTAATTCACGATCACTTAGCTCAAGATGGGGGAGCAGAAAAAGTAGTTCAATGTTTTCAAGAGATTTGGCCTAAAGCGCCGATCTTTGTTTTAGTTCATGACAAGAAAAAGGCTAATAAGTTTTTCTTAGATAAAGATATTAGAACTTCTTTTATTCAAAAGTTGCCTTTAGGTCTAAGAAAGTATCAATGGTTCTTATCTTGGATGCCAGCGGCTGTAGAAAATTATGATTTATCTGATTATGATGTTGTTTTAAGCAGCACCTCTTCTTTTGCTAAAGGAGTGATTACTCAACCAGAAACTTTACATGTTTGTTATTGTCATACGCCAACTAGATTTTTATGGAGCGATACTCATTCCTATCTTAAAGAATTAGGAATTAATAAAGTAATTAAAAAGTTTATCCCATTGGTTTTGACTAAAGTAAGATTATGGGATAGGGCAGTGGCTGATAGAGTAGATAAGTTTATCGGTAATTCTAAATTAGTTCAAGGAAGAATTAAAAAATATTATAAAAGAGAAAGTGATTTAATTTACCCGCCAGTTGAAGCTGAAAAATTTGGGATTGAAGAAACAAAAGATTTCTTTTTAGCTGGAGGCAGATTAGTGCCTTATAAAAGATTTGATTTAATTATTAAAGCTTTTAATCGCTTAGGAAAACCATTAAAGATTTATGGTTCTGGACCAGACGAAGAATATTTAAAGAAAATAGCTAATAAAAATATTGAATTTTTAGGCCGAGTATCAGATGAGGATCTAAAACATTTATATGCCCAAGCTCAAGCTTTTCTTAATCCCCAGTTAGAAGATTTTGGAATTACCATGCTTGAATCTATGGCTTCTGGTAGGCCAGTGATTGCTTATGAGGCTGGAGGAGCTAAAGAAATTGTTAAGCCGGGAGTAACTGGAGAATTTTTTAAAGAACAAACTTGGGAAGATTTAGCAGATGCAATTGTAAAGTTTGATGGAGCAAAATATAATCCGCAAGAAATTAGAGATTTTGCCTTAGGATTTGATAAGGAATTGTTTAAAGAGAAGATTAAAAATTACGTAGAAGAACAATATAATAATTTTAAAAAATAATATGGAAGTTAAAGAACACGCAAAAATTTATAACAAAGCAAAATGGTTTCTGGCTATTTTTACTTTAGTTGTGGCAGTAGCTGCTTTTGTTTTCGCAAGTTATCGAACAGAAACTTATAAAGTGGCTGTTTCCTTTGATGTTAATTTGGTTAATAGAGCAGAAACTGTAGATTATCAATATGGAGCTTACTATGATTTAAAGGGATCTGAAATTTTTACTCAGCATGTGATGAGCTGGTTAATGACTCCGGCCGTGATTGCTGAAATTTATGATGAAGCTGGGCAAAGCTATGAAATTGATAATTTATCTCAATTTACTAGTCGATTTAATTCTAAACAATATTCTGCTCAGAATTTTTATGTAACTTTTACTGAGTACAATCCAGAACAAGGAGAAAAGATCGGGCAAGCCATGGGTAAAATTTTAGAAGAAAAAGCACCTCAAGCTAATAGTGCCTTTGCTTTAGAAGCTAGCGAGCCAGTGGTTGTAAAACAAGAGTTAAATCCATGGACAGCGGGAGTAGTTGGTTTGATTGTTGGCTTTATTTTAAGTATCACCTTAGTTTATTTAAGAGAATATTTTAGAGAATAATGCGCATCGCCATTGATGTTCGTTCTCTATTAGAAGAACAACCTAGCGGAGTTTCTGAATATACTAGAAACTTATTAAAACATTTATTGGAGATTGATAAAGACAATCAGTATATTTTATTTGCTAATTGTTTTAACAAAGAAAGAAAGTTAAGAATAAACATAGATGCTCCAAACGTAGAAGTGAAGTTTTTTCATTACCCAAATAAGCTGTTTAATTTCTGTGTTAATTTTTTGAAGTGGCCGAAGATGGATAAAATGGTTGGAGGGGCAGATGTTTTTATCGTGCCTAATTTGCAATTTGTTTCTATTTCTAAAAAATGCCAAAAGATTGTTACGGTTCATGATTTGTCTTTTGAAATTTTTCCGCAGTTTTTATCTTTGCGTAGAAAGTTGTGGCATAAAATTATTCAACCTAAAAAATTAATTCAATCCGCAGATAAAGTAATTGCTGTTTCTGAGTCTACAAAAAATGACCTTATTGATTTATATGGAATCCCTGAAAATAAAATTAAAACTATTTATTCAGGCGTAGACCAGCCTACGCTAAAGCTTCGGCAGGCAAAGGAAAATTATATTTTATCTTTGGCTACTTTTGAGCCAAGAAAGAATATAGACAGTTTAATTTTAGCTTTTGAGAAGTTAGTGAAGAAAGAAGGGTTTAAAGATTATAAATTAATTTTAGCCGGAGCTAGGGGTTGGAAAACAGATCAGTTAAAAAAATTAGTTCGTAAAGACCCAAGAATTAGAGTTTTAGGATATGTGAGTGAGAGTGAAAAGAAAGAATTGTTTGCTAAGGCTAAGCTGTTTGTGTATCCATCTTTTTACGAAGGGTTTGGGTTTCCGCCGCTAGAAGCAATGACTTATGGAACACCGGTAATTGCTTCTTCAGCTGGGTCTTTGCCAGAGGTTTTAGAAAACGCGGCTTTGTATGTGAATCCAGACAATATTTATGATATACTAAAGGCAATGGAGTACTTATTGAAAAGTCCGGAGTTACAAGAAGATTTTGTTCAAAAAGGATTTAAACAAATAGAAAAATATAACTGGGAAAAGTGTGCTCAAGAAACTCTTTGGTACATTACTAAATAAACCCTTCGGTACACCCTTCGCTTCGCTCAGGGCACTCAGGGTTTATAAGTGGGTTTTATGAAAAAGTATTATACGTATATTTTAGAAGGAGAAAATCATTGGTATTATGTTGGCCAGACAAATGATATTTGGAGAAGAGTAACAGAGCATAAAGTAGGGAAAGGCGGTGGATATACTCGCTTCAAGTTTAAAGGAAGTTTATTACTTAGATATGTAGAGGAGTTTGATACTAGAAAAGAAGCAGAGGAGAGAGGATTGCAGCTTAAAGGATGGTCTAGAAAAAAGAAAGAGGCTTTAATGAAGCGGAATATTAATGAATTAGAGGGATTAGCAAAGAAAAATTTTAATAAAGATAAAAATAAAAAGAAGCTCTGAGTGTTTTTGCCAAAGGCAAAAATGTACCGAAGAGATTCTTTAGAAGAATATATGCGAATTGGAATCGATGCCCGGTTTTACGGGGGAGAGCAATCAAAAGGTTTAGGACGTTATACTCAAAAGCTTATTGAGTATTTAGCGGCTAATGATACAGAAAATGATTATGTTGTTTTTTTACAGGAAAAAGAGTTTGATGAGTGGTCTATAGATAATCCAAAGTTTAAACCAGTTAAAGCGCCTTATCGGTGGTACACTATAGCTGAGCAATTTTTAATGCCTTGGAAGATTTATAAAGAGAAATTGGATTTTATTCATTTCCCTCATTTTAATGCGCCTCTTTTTTATCGAGGAAGGTTTGTAGTTACTATTCATGATTTAGTTATTAGTCGTTTTCCAACTCAACGAGCCACGACTTTGGCTCCATGGCTGTATAAAATTAAACAATTGGCTTATAAGATAGTTATTCGTAATGCAGCCAAGAGTTCTAAAAAAATTATTACGGTTTCGCAGTATTCTAAAAAAGATATTATTGATTATTTTAAAGTTCCAGAAGATAAAGTGGTCGTAACTTATGAGTCTGCAGATAAGCATGCGGAAAAAGAATATACTCCAGCAGAAGAAGATGAAATTTTAAAAGAGTACAGAATTAAGAAACCTTATTTATTGTATGTAGGAAATGCTTATCCGCATAAAAATTTAGAAGTGTTAGTAAAGGTTGTTAAAGAATTGAAAAAAGAAGATAAGATGGATTGGCAGCTAGTGTTGGTAGGTAAAGAAGATTATTTTTATAAAAGAGTAAAACAATTAGTTTGGTCTCAAGATGTGGAAGATAAAATTATTTTTCCAGGTTTTGTTTCCGATGAACATTTACCAGTTTTATTTAAGAAATCAGAAGTTTATATTTTTCCTTCTAAGTATGAAGGGTTTGGCTTACCGCCTTTAGAGGCAATGCTTTATGGGGCGCCGGTTTTAGCGGCAAAAGCTAGTTGTTTACCAGAAATATTAGGGGATGGAGCGTTGTACTTTGATCCAGACGATGTTTATGGTATAATAAAACAAATTAATAAGCTATTAGATAGTCCTGAAACCAGGAGTGATTTGATAGTGAAGGGGAAAGAACAATTAAGTAAGTATTCTTGGCAAAAAATGGCCAAAGAAACATTGGAGATATATAAAAGTTTGCAATGAATAAAATAAATATAAATAATAAAGTTCAAGGAATTCCAGATGAGAATGTTTTGGATTTGCGTGAAATTTATCAAGCCCGTCAAAAAGTACAAGAAAAACCTATTGAAGAAAAAGTTGTTAAAAAAGAGGCTAAGAAGAAAAAACCGAAGAAAAAGCGAGAGAAGAAATTTAAAAAGTGGCTAGAGGCTAGAAAATTAAAGAAAAAAAATAAACTAAACAAAGAACCCGAGTCTCCTGACGAGGGTATAACAGTTGATGACGGGGTGGGATGGTTTAAAGGATTGGTAAAACCATTAGCTGGGTTTGCTTTAGTGTGTGTGGTGCTAGTGTTGCCATTTACTAGTTCAGCTTTTTATAATCAAGCTTTAAACTTAAAAGATAAGGTTTTAAACATAACTAACGAGGCTGTTGGTGAATTTAAGCAAGGAGGAATGGAAACATTGTCTTCAGATTATGATGAGGCTCAAGTAAGTTTTGAATCAGCAGTAGGAAGTTTTCAAACTGCTCAAGGCGAGTTAAAGATTTTAAATCAAGCAGTGACAAACTTGGCTAAGTTAATTCCTGGTGGAGAGCAAATTGAGGCAGCGGAAAATTTATTAATTGCGGGTGAGAATTTATCAGGAGCGGCGGCTGACTTAAATAGAGTATTAGCTACGTTTAATGGTTTTGAAGTGGGGCAATTAACCGAAGAAGATAGTGAAATAGGCTTAACTACTGGAATTATGGTGGCTCATTCAGCTTTAAGGCCAGTGGTAAGTAAAATTACTTTGGCTAATGAAGCTTTAGCTAAGGTTCCAGAAAGTGCTATTCCAGAAGATGGTAAAGAGCAGATTTTATTGGCTAAAGAAGTATTGCCGTCTTTAGAAAAAGATTTAAAAAAGGCTTTAGGGCTTTCCGAGACTTTCTTGGCTATTTTAGGACATCAGGAACAAAAAAGATATTTAGTATTATTTCAAAATAATAGAGAAATGCGGGCGACTGGTGGATTTTTGGGAAGCTTAGCCGAAGTAGAGATACATAAAGGAAAAGTAGAGAGTATTGATATTCCTGGCGGCGGAGTTTATGATGTGTCTGGGCAAATGACAGAAAAAGTAGCTTCTCCAGAGCCGTTGCGTTTAGTAAATCCATATTGGTATTTACAAGATGCGAATTGGTGGCCAGATTTTCCAACTTCAGCTGAGAAAATTGAGTGGTTTTATTATCGCAGCCAAGGAAAGGCCATTGATGGAATTATTACTTTGACTCCAGATGTAATTATTGATTTATTAGGAGTGACCGGACCAATTGATTTAAGCGAGGATTATGGAGTGATTATTGATAAGGATAATTTTTATGAAGTAGTTCAAACAGAGGCCGAAAAGAAATATGACGAAACTCAAGAGTCTAAAAAAATTATTGGTGACCTCACCCCCTTGTTGTTACAAAAAATGTTTGATTTAGAGGGCGTGCAATTATGGGAGGCAGCGGGAATATTTTATTCTGGGTTACAAGAAAAAGATATATTGTTTTATTTTTCTGATGAAGATTTACAAGCAGATATTGTAGATCGTGGTTGGGGAGGAGAAATTAAAGAAGCCAAGCATGATTATTTATCTGTAATTAATACTAATATTGCTGGTGGAAAAAGCGATGCTGCGATTGAAGAAATTATAGAACACGAAATAAATATTTTAGATGATGGAACAGTTAAGGATAAAGTAAAAATTACTAGAACCCACAAAGCAGAAGAAGGGGATATTTTTGCCGAGATTAACAATTGGAATTATTTAAGAGTTTATGTACCAGAAGGAAGTAAGTTGGTGCGAGCGACGGGATTTGATTATCCAGATGAAGAGCTATGGTTAGAAGCAGATGAGACAGCGATTGAAGACGAAGATTTGAAAAATATTTCTGGAGAGGTGATAGAAACAAATTATAAAAATGTTTTTGAAAATAATGAGTTTAGTAAAACCGTGTTTGCTGGCTGGGTAGAGACCTTGATAGGAGATAGTAGCCAGATTGAGCTAGAATATGAATTGCCGTTTAAAATTCAGACTGACAACTTTTTAACTAAGACAGATAGTTATTCTTTGATGGTTCAAAAACAACCTGGAAGTTTTGATAGTCTATATAACGCAAAATTAAATTTACCCGATAGTCTAGAATCTTTGTGGAATTCTAATTCTGAGATTTATACCGGAGTAAGCCAGCCCTTAAGGACAGATTCTTTTTGGGGAGTACTACTAACTGAAAAATAAATGACACCTGCTTTAAAAAAGCTTTGGTTTAAGTTATCAACGACAATTACCGGAGGAGCCTTGATTATAGGCTCTGCTTCAGTTATTTCTAGGTTTATTGGTTTAGCTCGAGATAATTTATTAGCTAAGTTTTTTGGTCCAGGATTAACTTTGACGGCTTATTATTCTGCGTTTAAGATTCCTGATTTTATTTTTAATATTTTGATTTTAGGAGCTTTGTCTGCGTCTTTTATTCCAGTATTTTTAGAGCTATGGCAAAAGAAGAAAAAGAAAGAAGCTTGGGAAACATCTAATAGTTTGTTAAATATTTTAAGCATATCTGTTTTAGTTTTAATTGGCTTGGCTTTTGTTTTTGCTGAGCCATTGGTTCATTACACGGTCATGCTTCGAGGAACTTTTGAAGAGCGGGAATTGACGGTTCAGTTTATGCGGATGATGATCTTGGGCGTCTTTTTCTTTACTATTTCTAATGTCTTTGCCGGAATATTAAATTCGTTTAGAAGGTTTTTAGCTTATTCTTTAGCGCCCATTTTTTATAATATTGGAATTATTATTGGCATTGTTTGGTTTAGAGTTTGGTTTGGAGACATTGGTTTAGCTTATGGTGTGGTACTTGGTGCGTTTATGCATTTTTTGGTGCAATTACCAGCGGTGATTATGGCAGGGTGGCGGTATAAGTTTGTTATTAAATTAAATGACTCGGTTAAAAGTATATTTAAGTTGATGGCTCCAAGGTCTTTGGCTTTGGGTATAACGCAAATCAATATTATTGTTATTACGGCGATTGCTTCTGGGTTAAGTGAGTCAGCAATTCCAGTTTGGAATTGGGCAGATAATTTGCAGCATTTTCCGATTAATGTGTTTGGAGTTTCTTTGGCTCTTTCCGCGTTTCCGGTTTTTTCTCAAGCTTGTGCGGCTAAAGACGAGATTAAGTTTAAGCATTGTTTTTCTGAGAACTTTAGAAGAGTTTTGTTTTTTGTGATTCCTATTAGTATAATAGTTTTATTATTGAGAGCTCAGATAGTGCGTTTGGTGCTGGGGTCTTTTGGCGGAGGATTATTTGATTGGGATGCGACTATGCTGACGGCTCAGACCTTGGGATTCTTTTCTATATCTATGTTTGCTCAAGCGACTATCCCGATGTTGGCTCGAGCCTTTTTTGCTCATAAAGATACTAAGACTCCGGTTATTATTTCTATCTTTACCGTGATTTTAAATGGAGGGTTGGCGTTGTGGCTCTCTGGGTCTATGGATGTTTATGGTTTGGCTTTAGCGTTTTCTATATCTAGTTTAATAAATATGTTGTTATTACTTTCTACTTTAAGGGTGCGGCACGGAGACCTAGATGATGGGCAAATTGTTAATTCTGTAATTAGAATTATTTTAGCTTCAGTGATAATGGGAATAGTAATTCATGGAATTAAATATTTTGTGGCCCCGCTGGTGGACATGCAAAGGTTTTGGGGGATATTTGTTCAAACTGGAATGGCAATTTTTGCCGGAGCAATAGTTTATTTTGGAATAGCCATGAGATTTAGTTTTGCAGAGGTGAAGATAGTTAAAGATTGGTTGATTAATTTTAGAAATCAGGTTTTTAATGGTGTGAAAAAGTAAGTTGACATAATAATTTATTTACGGTTTAATGGGACCAGGCCAACTGGTCTTTTTCGATACACAATTCGCTTCGGGAGGAAGCATGAAGATTCGAGAATTCGAGGTTCCGGGTGTCGGCAAGGTCGCAGTGAGGGTGCAGGAGCACAGTGACTTCTCGTCTA
Organism: uncultured Gammaproteobacteria bacterium; assembly: GCA_964572175.1. Taxonomy (GTDB): domain Bacteria; phylum Patescibacteriota; class Patescibacteriia; order UBA9570; family CAZNEH01; genus CAZNEH01. The sequence continues at coordinate 13,924 of CAZNEH010000008.1, read as the reverse complement.
TCACGACCATCCCTGTGGGCTGTCGTGCGGGCATGACTGACAGTCAGGCGATGACCATCCTCGAGGTCCTGGGTACGGAGTTCGCGGACCGTGATCTCTACGCGCCCATGGAGATGGGGCAGACCAACGCCATGGCCAAGGTCCGTCGCAGCGACGGTCAGGTCACCGACAAGCAGGCCGGTAGCCTGCATGGCCGGTACGCCGTGGTTTACCTCTGGCGGGTGGCGGCTTAGTCCTAGAGACTCGGTCGCATCATGGGTTCGGGAGCACACTTCGCGTGTTGCTTCCCGAGCCCTTGTTTTTTTTACTAAAATAGGGTAGTTTATATATATGAATAAAGAGAATATAAGAAATTTTTGCATTATTGCTCATATTGATCATGGGAAGTCTACTTTGGCTGACCGGTTTTTAGAAGTGACAAAGACTGTAGAGCAACGAGAAATGAAAGAGCAGTTGCTAGATTCTATGGAGCTAGAACGAGAAAGAGGAATTACAATTAAGCTGCAGCCAGCGCGGATGGAATACAAAGATCATGTGCTTAATTTAATTGATACTCCTGGACATGTGGACTTTAATTATGAAGTGTCTCGGTCTTTGGCTTGTGTAGAAGGAGCGCTTTTAGTAGTGGACGCCACTCAAGGAGTGCAGGCGCAAACAGTGGGTAATTTGTTTTTAGCCTTAGAACAAGATTTAGAAATTATTCCAGTGCTAAATAAAATTGATTTACCAGCTGCGGATGTAGAGGCAGTGAGTGAACAAGTAATTAACTTAATTGGCTGTAAAAAAGAAGAAATTATTTCAGTATCTGCTAAAACTGGTGAAAACGTAGAAGCAGTTTTAGACGCAGTCATAGAAAAAGTGCAGCCACCAAAAGAAGAGAATGAAAAAACTAGAGCGTTAATTTTTGATTCTGTGTTTGATGATTATAAAGGAGTAATTGCTTATGTTAGAGTTTTTGAAGGTGAGCTTAAAAAAGGAGACAAGATAGAATTTATGGCTACAGGCCAAGAAGAGGAAATTTTAGAAGTTGGATATTTTAAACCATTTAAAGTAAAACAAGATAAATTAGTAGCTGGTGATATTGGGTACGTAGTAACTGGGCTTAAAGAAATAGAAAAGGTTCGAGTAGGTGATACTATCTCTAAGGGTGCTAAGGAACCGCTGGCTGGATATAAAGAAGTGAGCCCAATGGTTTTTGCGGGATTGTTTTGTAAAGAGGGAAATGAATACGACACCTTACGAGAAGCTTTAGGAAAATTAAAACTTACAGACGCGGCTTTAACTTTTGAGCCAGAACATTCCAAGGCTCTTGGCTTTGGTTTTAGAGCTGGGTTTTTAGGATTGTTACACTTAGACATTATTCAAGAAAGATTAAAACGAGAATTTGATTTAGATTTAATGGTAACCACGCCTTCGGTGGCTTATAAAGTGTCTATTACCGATGGTAGTGAAGAAATTATTTCCTCTCCTTACGAGTTACCAGAAGTAACTAAGATTGCTTCGATTGAAGAGCCGATTATGAGCGTGGACATTATTACTCCTCAGGATTATTTAGGAAATATTATGGAGTTGGTGAAAAAGAAAAGGGGAGAGCCGACTGGTCAGGAAATGGAGTACTTGGATCAGACTCGAGTGATCTTGCACTATACAATGCCTTTGTCTCAGATTATTACAGACTTTTACGATAAGCTAAAGAATGTTTCTTCTGGCTATGCTTCTTTGAATTATGAATTTAAAGAATATCGAACTTGCCAAGTGAATCGAATGGATATTTTAGTGGCTGAAGAACCAGTAGAATCTTTGTCTACGATTGTTTATAAAGATGAGTCTGAAAGAGCTGGTCGAAAGATTGTAGAGTCATTAAAAGATGTTTTACCTCGGCAGATGTTTGAAGTAAAGATTCAAGCAGCGATTGGGTCTAAGATTGTAGCTTCTGAAAGAATTTCAGCAATGCGTAAAGATGTAACTGCTGGATTGTATGGTGGTGATGCTTCTCGTAAAAAGAAGCTTTTGAAGAAGCAAAAAGCCGGGAAAAAGAAAATGAAATCAATGGGTAAAGTAGATATACCTCCAGAAGCGTTTATGGCCGTGCTTAAGCGGTAAGACTATTAATGGCGTTAGCCTTAGGTCTTTGTTTATTAAATTTAGCTTTGGTAAATAAATGCTTAGTGTAAAGCTTGAAGTAATAAGCTACTTCTTTATTATTAATATTCCAATCAGGGTATTGGGTTTGTATTTTTTTAAATTCAGAGTCACTAATTTTATTTTTTACTAAATCATAAAATAATCCGCCAATGGTTTGGTTTCCTTTGTATCCAGCTCCTTCACTAAGGACGATTTTTTTACGGTTAGCAATATAATCAGGAAGGCGGTCTTTCATGGCTTGGCGCAAGATCCATTTAGTTGTTCCGTCTTTTATTTTTAGCTCGCTAGGTATGCTTAGAGCATAATCCGCGAGCTTAGTGTCGAAGAAGGGGACGCGGACTTCTAGGGTGAAATGCATAGAAGTTCGATCTACTCTTTGGAATTGGGTACGAGGAAGATTAACTATAAAGTCTTTTATAGTTTGAGTAATTTCTGATTCGGGAATATTTAAGAATTCTGGATAGCCAGCAAATAATTCATCTGGTCCTTCGCCACAGAGAATTACTTTTAAATTATGCTCTCTGGCAATTTTAGAAATATAATAAGAAACTGCAGATTGGCGAATCATGTTTGGTTCAAAACTTTCAGTGATTTGAACTATTTCCGGAATAAGTTTCGCTAGATCTTGTTCAGAGGGGGGATTAAAGTGAACTAATTTAATATTATTTTCTTGGCAATATTTCTTGGCAATTTGGACGTCAGAAGAGTCGGGGCTACCAACAGTGAAGGTAGTGACATTATCGTGATATTTTACGGCCGTGGCTAGGACGGCAGTGCTGTCTATTCCGCCGCTAAAAAATACCCCGATAGGCAAGTCAGTGTTAACTCTTTTTTTAACAGCCTCATCAAATAAGTTTTGAATATTTTTTGTTATTTGCTCAACGCTGTCTTTGGTTTGAGAAGAGGGAAGAGAGTGATATTTTTTTAGCTTGCCGTTAAGCATGTGGTGGCCAGGAGGAAAGTGTTTTATTTCATCTATTTCTTTAAATTGAGCTAGTTGTTTTATTTCAGAAGCAAAGTGGTAATTATCAAATTTATCTAAAGCATAATAAAGCGGTTTTATTCCATAAGGATCTCGAGCAACAAAGAATTCATCAGTATTTTTATCATAAATAAAAAAAGCAAACATTTCTGAATCAATATGATCGAGCATTTTCTCTCGATATTTTTCCCAAAGAGTAACCAGGGCTTTAGTGTCTGCTTTGGGATAATTAAATATTTCGCCATTTAAAACCACAAAGACAGATTCGTCTTTATTGGTTTGGGGTTGAATGGCATTTTCGCGATCTACTATTTGGAGGCGATTAGCCCCTAAAACACAATTATCTAAAGATTTGCTTTCATTAAAAGAATAACCTCGATGTTTTATTAGTTCTAGGCTTCTTTTTATTTGAAATTCTGGGTTTTTTATATTTTGGCCATAAATGGCAGCTATTCCACACATATTCTAATTATAAAGGGTTTTATTATATAAAACAAGGGCTGTTTTTGGCTAAGATTAGCTATTATTTGGGCTGTACTATTGACAAAAATGGAAAAGCATGATAGGATGTTATGTTCATTGATAATAAAAGATAGTCTTTGAGGCCAGCTAAGGTTTGGGGAGAGAGTAATCACGAGGGAAAATATTTAAACGCCCTGTCAGTGATTTACTGCTCAAACCTTAAATGGCTTAAAAGGCTCCTTATAACAAGATATGGCTAGAGGAGAGAGTAGTCTACGGACAGAATTCTCTGGTAACGGTCCATTTAGACATACGATTCTCTGGCTATACCTTTTTATAAGGAATTAATTTGGAGGGTACTTGGGGTGATCCCCAAGATCCTCCTTTTTAAATCTCTTCAGCAAGTTAAAGGATAATCGAATTAGATAGTGAATACAAACCTCTCTCCTCTTCACTAATTATGCTAATTTTTATCCTTTAACTTCTTGGAGAGATTTTTTTGTTATTTTGTGCTATAGTTATAGCATGAATGAAAAAGATATAAGTGAAAAAGCAGTAAAATTTATTAAGGATAATAAAAAAGAAATCATTCATAAGTTTGTAATTAAAAAAGAATGTCCTTCTTTAGAGCATCCCTTTTCGATATTTATGGCCGGTGCTCCTGGGTCAGGAAAAACAGAATTTTCTAAGATTTTGATGGGTTATTTTAAAAATTCAAAAATGGATTCAGCTATTAGAATTGATGCAGATGAAATTAGGGATTTAATACCTGAATACAGTGGTGGTAATGCTCATTTATTTCAATACGCTGCTTCCGTAGGAGTAGATAAAATTCATGATTATGTTTTAAAGAAAGGTAATAATTTTATTTTAGACGGAACTTTTTCTAATTTAGAAAAAAGTATAGAGAATATAAAAAGGTCATTAGGTAAAAATAGGATTGTTATAGTTTCTTATATGCATCAAAATCCTTCTCTTTCTTGGAAGTTTACTCAAAAGAGAGAAGAGAAAGAAGGGAGAAAAATAGTTAAAAAAGTTTTTATTGAAGAGTTTTTTGCTTCTTATAATAATGTGAAAAAAATAAAAAAAATATTTGGTGATAAAGTATTGCTCTGGCTAATTCAGCATGATCTTAAAAAAGACAAGGTTTTAATTGATACAAAGGTGGGGGATATTGACCAGTATGTAAAAATGAGATATACTGAAGAGGAATTAAATAAAATGTTATGAGTAAAATTTTAGGGTTATTTAGAAAAAAACAAGACGAAAAGAAAGAAAATTCTTTGTCTTATTTTATTACAAAAGCTTCTAAAAAAGAACAGGAAAAGGTAATTAAAGACATTGCTCATAGGGTAAATAAGGAGCAAAAAATGGTTGTAGAAGGTAGAGGATAAATTAAAGCTTTACATAAAAACATGAAGGCACGCATAAGCGTGTTTTTATGTTTGAAGATGAGGCATTTTATGTTATAATATTAAACATGAAACGGAAGATCGAAGAGTTAAAAACAAAGTATCATCAGCCCAATTACACGTTTATGATTTTACTAGGCGTGTTATTAGTATTTGGTTTAACCATGCTTTCTTCGGCTAGCGCAGTAATGGGATGGCAGAAATTTGGAGATAGTAACTATTATTTGAAGCATCAATTTATATATGGAGTGGTCATTGGTTTGATCGCTTTTTGGGTAATGAGTAAAATTGATTATCATATTTGGAAAAAATATGCTTTTCCCTTAATTATTCTTTCTATTGTGTTGCTGTTTATGGTGTTGGTGCCTGGAATTGGTTACGAGTTTTTAGGAGCTAAGCGGTGGATTAATCTAGGTGGAATATTGTTTCAGCCCTCGGAATTAGTAAAACTTACTTTCTTAATATATCTAGCACTATGGTTAGAGAATAGGGCAAAGAATGAAGAGGGGCTGGCGGCCAGTTTTGCGCCTTTTTTAATTATGATTGGTTTTTTAGTTTTAATGATTGCGGGAGTGCAAAAAGATTTAGGAACCACGATTGTGCTGGGGGTTATTGCGGTGGTGATATATTTTGTAGCCGGAGCGCCGTGGAAACATTTAACTTGGATGGGCTTGGGCGGAGTAGCAGCCTTTTTCTTATTAATTAAAATAGCTCCTTATCGGGTAGCTCGGTTTACAGTGTTTTTAAATCCCGAGCTAGACCCACAAGGAATTGGTTATCATATTAACCAGGCGTTACTAGCTATTGGTTCAGGCGGGTTTTTCGGACTGGGCTTAGGGCACTCTCGACAAAAGTTTAATTATTTACCAGAGCCAGCCGGAGATTCTATTTTTGCGGTGATCTCTGAAGAGCTTGGATTTTTATTTGCGGCAGGATTAGTATTTTTGTTTTTAGCTTTAATGTATCAAGGTTTTAAAATAGCTCAACGAGCGCCAGATGTATATGGAAAATTAATTGCTACCGGCATTACCACATGGTTTACTTTTCAAGCTATGGTAAATATTGCGGCCATGCTTTCTTTAATTCCTTTAACAGGTATCCCGTTGCCATTTATTAGCTATGGATCGACGTCGCTGGTGACCTTGTTGACGGGGTGTGGAATCTTGGTTAACATTAGTAGGCAGACAAAATACGAACCTAATTTTTCTAAATTACGATCAAGATGAAAATGAAAATTTTATTAACCGGAGGAGGAACAGCCGGGTCAGTGACGCCGTTGCTGGCTTTAGCTAAATATTTTAAAGAAGGGGATGATAAGCTTTTATTTGTGGGAACTAAAACTGGACCAGAAAGAAAATTAGTTGAAGGCGCCCAAATAGAATTTAAGACTATTTTTTCTGGAAAGTTACGTCGTTATTTTTCATTAAGAAATTTTACTGATATTTGTCGAATTAAATTGGGATTTTTTCAAAGTTTAATAATTATTTTAAAGTTTAAACCAGATGTGATTGTGACGGCCGGAAGTTTTGTTTCTGTTCCTTTAGTGTGGGCAGGATGGTTAATGAGAGTGAAGATTTTAGTTCATCAGCAGGATTTGCAGGCTGGGCTAGCCAATAAGTTGATGGCGCCGTTTGCAGCAAAAGTAACTAAAGCTTTTGAGGAAACTAAAATAAAAGGGGAATGGCTAGGTAATCCAGTGCGAGATTTAGAAACTAAGTCTGATAAAATTGTGACTACCTCAGAAAAGCCAGTAATTTTATTTACTGGCGGAGGCACTGGAGCAGTAGGGATTAATAAATTAGTGAGCCTAGCATTATTAGAAGATTTCCAGGTGATCCATGTTACGGGTAAAGGCAAGGGAATTAACACAGCCTTACACAAAGATTATTTTACTTACGAGTTTTTAGGTTTGAAAATGATGAACGAGGCTTATGATAAAGCAGATGTAGTTGTTTCTCGAGCAGGATTAGGAACTTTAAGTGAATTAGCGACTTTAGGGAAGGCAGTGATTGTCATTCCAATGCCAGATTCACATCAAGAGAAAAATGCAGATTATTTTAAAAATAAACAAGCCGCGATTATCTTGAATCAAAAAAAATTAAATCCAGAAAAATTAACTAAGATTATAAGTAATTTATATAAAGACAAGCAGAGAATGGGAGCTTTAGAAGGAAATATTAGTAAGATTTTTAAATCCAATGCCACATCAAAAATCGTGGAGGAAGTTTACAAGCTTAAACCAAGCTCATAATTGGTTATTAAGTTTAGATAAAAAGAAAAAGACAGCTTACACCACTAAACAGATTAGAGCTTTTTTGAAATATTTAGATCAACCGCAAGAAAAATATAAAGTTGTTCATGTCGGTGGAACCTCAGGTAAGGGTTCGACTTGCCAGATGCTTACGGCAATACTAAAACAAGCTGGCTACAAAGTGGGGTTAACAACTTCGCCTTATTTATTTTCGCCGTTAGAAAAAATGCAAATTAATCAGCGAAGTATTTCCGAAAAAAGTTTTGTGAAATTAGTTAATGAGCATAGAGGTTTAATCTTAGAATTTAAGCTTAGTTATTTTGAAGCTTATATTGCTCTTACTTTAATTTATTTTGCTCAACAAAAAGTTGATTATGCAGTAGTCGAAGTAGGAATGGGCGGAAGGCTAGACGCGACTAATGTTTTTGAAGATCCTGAATTAGTGATTATTACTAATGTAGAACTAGACCATACTCAGCAATTGGGAAAGACAATTAAAAAGATACGCAGAGAAAAAGAAGCGATTATAAAAAATTCTAAAAAAGTTATTAGGGGAAAGTCTTTGAAGAGAGGAGAGGATTTTATTAAACATAATCAAGAATTGGCGACTCAGGCGGCTAAGTTTTTAAAAATAAAAAATAAAGATGTTTTAGCTGGGCTTAAAAAAACTAAAAATCCTGGTCGGTTTGAAGTGTTAAAGAAAAGACCGTTAGTGATTCGAGATGGAGCTCATAACCCAGATAAGATTCAGGGATTGGTAAATATAATAAGAAACCTTTCGGTACAATCCCGACGTACGTCGGGATCACTCAAGGTTTCTAAAGCTCTGAGTGATTTTTCTGAAAGAAAAATTGTATCGAAGAGATTTAACAAAAAATATTTATTAATTGGGATTAAAGATACTAAGGATTATAAGGAGATGCTCAAGATTATTGTTTCAGAGTTTGATGAGATTATTTTTACTAGTTTTGGAAAGAGTTATAATCCTAAATTATTACAAAAAGAAATAAAAGATTCTAAAATAATAAAAGATCCGAAGAAGGCTTATCAGAATATATTAAAAAAGCTAAAGAATAATGATTTATTTATTATTACTGGATCGCTTTATTTATTGGGTGATATGTGGGATAATTAAATAAAAGGACTGTTGTGACCTAGCTTGTCTAGGTCTTTTTTGTTTGCTATAATATAAGTACTATGAATATCAGTAAATTAAGCAAAATTTACTTTATTGGCATCGGCGGAATAGGTATTTCCGGACTGGCCAGGATTTTGAATTGGCAAGGAAAGCAGGTACTAGGCTCTGATTTACAAGAAACTGAGCTAACTAAAGAACTTATAGAAGAGGGAATTGGAGTATTAATCGAGCAAAAGGCTGAACAAGTGCCAGAAGATGCTGATTTATACGTTTATTCTGCGGCCGTACCAGAAGATAACCCAGAAAGAGCGCGGATCAAGGAATTAGGACTACAAGATAAAGAAATTAGTTATTTTGAAGCAGTGGGTGAGTTAATGAAAGATTATGAATGTGCGATTGCGATATCTGGGACTCATGGAAAAACTACTACCACCGCGATATTAGCTGAGGCCATGGTAGAGGCAGGCTTAGACCCAACAGTGATCGTGGGAAGCAAGGTAAAGCAATTAGGAAGTAATGCGCGATTAGGAAAAGATAAAAAATATTTTGTAGTTGAGGCTTGTGAGCATAAAGAGCATATGTTGAAGCTTCATCCTAAAGTAATTTTATTAACCAACATTGAAGAGGATCATTTGGATTATTATCGAGATTTAGAGCACATTGAAATGAGCTTTCAAGAATATATTAATAAGCTTTCGGTAGACAAAGGGTTGTTGGTTAAGAACATGGATGACTCAGAGTGTAAAAATTTAGGATATGATGGCCAGATTATTAGTTATGGAATTGAAAACGAAGCTGATGTTAAAGTAGAAGATATAGAAATTAAAGATAAGAAGCAAGTTTTTAAGATTGATGGTCAAGAATATAATTTGCAGATTCCAGGGAAGTTTAATATTTACAATGCTTTAGCGGCTATTGCTTTTTTGAAAGATTATTTAGAGCTAGACGAAGAGGTAATAAAAAAAGCCATTGCTAATTTTAAAGGAACTTGGCGCAGGTTTGAAATAGCTGGGGAATATAAAGGGGCAACTGTAATTTCTGATTATGCTCATCACCCAACAGCAATAGAGGGTGTAATTAAGGCAGCTAAAGATTTTTATCCTGATCGCAGGGTAGTAGTTGTTTTCCAACCTCATCAGCATAATAGGACCAAGAAATTATTTGATCAATTTGTCGATGCCTTTAATGAAGCGGATTTTATGATTATTCAAGAAATCTATGGAGTGGCTGGCAGAGAGAGCGAAGAAGATAAAGATGTTTCTGGTCAAGACTTAAAGGAAGCTATAGAGAAGAGAGGGAAGTATGTTTTTTATGCTGAAGATAGAAAAAAGAGCAAAGTTTTAATAGATGAGCATTTAGAAAAAAACGATGTGTTACTAATTGTTGGAGCAGGAGATATTTATAAATTAGGGGAAGAATTAAAATAATGAAATTTGAAAGAAACGTAGACTTGAAAGAGTTTACAACATTTAAGATAGGTGGTCCGGCAGAGTATTTTTTTAAGGCGTCCACTGAAGAAGATTTAACTAAAGCGATTAAGCATGCGGTTAAAGAAGAATTGCCGGTTTTTGTTTTAGGCGGAGGAAGTAATATTTTGATTTCAGATAAAGGAATTAAGGGCTTAGTTATAAAAAGTGAAATAAAAGGAATTAATTTTAGTAATAATATAGTGACGGTGGGAGCTGGGGTAAATATTAACGAGCTCATTGGCCAAGCGGCAGATAAAGGCTTGGGTGGTTTAGAGTTTTTAGCTGGAGTGCCCTCCACAGTAGGAGGAGCGATTTGGGGAAATGCTGGGTCACATGAAGAAGCGATGGGTGATTTAGTGGAAACAGTAAAAGTTTTAGATAAAAGCGAAGAAGAGATTGAGATAAAGGAATTAAGTAAAGCAGATTGTCAGTTTGGATATCGTGATAGTATATTTAAGCATGATGATTTAATTATTTTAGAAGTTGTTTTAAAACTAAATGAAGTTGAGGGAATTAAAGAAAAAGTTTCTAGTCAAATAAATAAAAAAAATAAAAGCCAGGATTTAAAGACCCCGTCTGCTGGATGTGTTTTTAAAAATCCAGTAGGAGATAAAGGAGCCGGACAGATTATTGATGAGCTAGGATTAAAGGGCTATGAAATGGGGGGAGCCAAGGTTTCTACTAAGCATGCTAATTTTATAGTTAATGCTGATGGTGAAGCTAAGGCAGAAGATGTAATTATGTTAATAAGTTATATTAAGCAGCAAGTTCGAGATAATACTGGGATAGAGCTGCAAGATGAAATTCAATATATAGGGTTTGATAATTAAGAAAAAAAACATGGAAGTAAAAATTACTGGAACAAACATTGAAGCGACAGAAGCAATTCAAAGTTATGTCCAAGAAAAAATTGGAGGATTAACTAGATTCTCAGATGATATTTTAGGAGCTGATGTAGAATTAGCTAAAGTTTCTAATAAAGATAAGAATAGATACCAGGTAAAAGTAAATTTTAAATTGCCTAAGGATCTATTACATGTGGATCAAAGTGATGATGATTTGTATGCAGCTATTGATGATGCCCAAAAAGAAATGGAGGGACAACTTAAAAAAAGGAAAGGAAAATTTGAAAGTAAGAAAAGGGAGGCGCAGAAGAATATTAGAGAATTAAAAGATTACAATGGGATTACTGGATAAAATTTTAGGAGACGCTAACAAAAAGATTTTAAAAAATTTAGAATTACAGGCTGAAGAGATTAATAAACTTGAGTCTAATTTTGATAGCCTATCTGATGGAGAATTACAAAAGAAAACAGTTGAGTTTAAGGAGCGGTTGCAAAAAGGAGAGAGCATGGATGATTTGCAAAATGAGGCTTTTGCGGTGGTGCGGGAAGTAGCTAAGCGGACCTTGGGTCAGCGACACTATGATGTGCAGATGATTGGTGGCTTAGTATTGCATCAAGGAAAGATTGCGGAAATGAAAACTGGTGAAGGTAAAACTCTTTGTTCTACCACCGCCATTTATTTAAATGCCTTAGGAGGTAAGGGCGTGCATGTGATTACAGTAAATGATTATTTGTCTCGACGTGATTGTGATTGGATGGGACGGGTTTTTCATTTTTTAGGTTTAAGCATCTCTTGTATTCAAAACCAACGAGTTTCTTATATTTTTAATCCGAACACTGAAAAAGAAGAGGCTGATGGAGTGGAAGTGGATATGGAAAATTTACGTCCGATTACTAGACGAGAGGCTTATCAAACAGATATTACTTATGGAACTAACAACGAGTTTGGGTTTGATTATTTGCGGGACAACATGGTCCAAGATATTAAAGAAAAAACTCAGCGTGGTTTGAATTACGCGATTATTGATGAAATTGATTCTATTTTAATTGATGAAGCTAGAACCCCGTTGATTATTTCTGCTCCAGGAGAGCAAGCTACAGAGCAGTATCATCAATTTTCTAAATTAGTAGGCCAACTTAAAGAAAATACAGATTACAATATTGATGAAAAGATGAAGGCAGCCACGTTAACAGACGATGGAATTAGCAAAGTAGAAAAAGCTTTAGGAGTAGATAATATTTATGAATCCGGGGGCGTGCAGACTGTGCATCATGTGGAGCAAGCCTTAAAAGCGCGGGCTTTGTTTAAGCGTGATCGCGATTATGTAGTTAAAGAAGGCGAAGTAATTATTGTGGACGAGTTTACTGGTCGGTTAATGCAAGGACGACGTTATTCAGAGGGGTTGCACCAAGCAATTGAAGCTAAAGAAAATTTAGAGATTAAACAAGAGTCTCGAACTTTGGCGACCATCACTTTCCAGAATTTATTTAGAATGTACGATAAATTGTCTGGAATGACAGGTACGGCCGCAACAGAAGCAGAAGAGTTTCATAAAATTTATGAATTAGATGTCGTAGTTATTCCAACTAACAGGCCTTTGTCTAGAAAAGATTTACCAGATTCTATTTATAAGTCTGAAATGGGTAAGTTTAAAGCAGTGGCTCGAAAAATTAAAGAATATAATAAAACAGGACAGCCAGTTTTAGTGGGTACTATTTCTATTGAAAAAAATGAGTTATTAGGAGAGATGTTGAAGAGAGAAGGAATAGAATGTGAGTTGTTGAATGCGAAAAACCATGAAAAAGAAGCGGCCATTGTGGCTCAAGCAGGTCAAAAAGGTAAAGTGACTGTGGCCACTAATATGGCTGGTCGTGGGGTTGATATTGTTTTAGGTGAAGGAGTTAAAGAGCTAGGCGGCCTAGCTGTGATTGGAACAGAGCGACATGAGTCTAGGCGAATTGATAATCAGCTTCGTGGTCGAGCTGGTCGACAAGGGGATCCAGGTGAGACTCAGTTCTTTGTTTGTATGGACGATGATTTAATGAGAATTTTTGGGTCAGATAGAATGAAGTCTATGATGACAACTCTTCGAATGCCAGAAGACATGCCAATTGAAAATAAAATTATTTCTCGGTCTATTGAATCTGCTCAAGGAAAAGTTGAGGGATATCACTTTGATACTCGTAAGCATTTAGTAGAATACGATGATGTGTTAAACAAACACAGAGAAGTTGTTTATAAAAAACGAAATGATGTTTTAGAATTAAAGCCAGAACAAACTCGAGAGAGTATTATGGAATTAGTCCAACAAGAGATTGAAGGAGTAGTTTCTTATCATACTAATATTGATCAACAAGAAAATTGGAATTTAGAAGAGGTTTATGAAACCTTGCAGTCTATTTTTCCAGTGGACCAAGAATTGCGATTAACTTTAGAAGATATTCGAAAAGAGGCTGGTGATAAGATGGCTGATGTTCAAGCTCGAGAGCATTTGATTACTCATTTACAGGAATTAGCTAAAAAGAAATATGATGATATGTTGGAAGAGGTTGATGATGAGGAATTAGCAGTTCACGTAGAAAAAGCTTTTTACTTACGAGCTATTGATCAATTATGGATGGATCACTTGGATCAAATTGGGTACCTGCGGGAAGGGATTGGTTTACGTGGTTATGCTCAACGGGATCCTTTAGTAGAGTATAAGCGAGAAGGGTTTGAAATGTTTACTCAGTTAATGGCTAGTATCCAACGGCAAGTGGTTTATAATATTTACAAGATGTCTAAGGTGCGAAAGGTTGCCCCAACAGCCATGCAAAAACAGAATCAGAAGTTACAAGGAGCGAAGAAGAATATGGGCCAAGCAACTACTGGGACTATAGTGAATAAAGACAGGGTCGGAAGAAACGAGCCTTGTCCATGTGGATCTGGGAAGAAATATAAAAAGTGTCATGGGAAATAATTAATTTTTAAAATATGTCTAAGCCAATACAAGAAGGGGGAATAGAGGCTCCAAGAATAAGGATAATTTCTCGTTTTTTAGCAAGAGCATTGGAGAATAGAATAACTTTTACTGAATCTGTTGAAATGTTATCAGGCTTTTCTATTCCAAGTAAAGAAGAATTAGGATATTTTCAAACAGGTAGATCACCCTTGGTAATGACAGATGAAAAAGGGAGAAAAATAATTTTAACTTTATCAGAAGATCATGGTCCTAGATGT
>CAZNEH010000007.1:0-45109 GCA_964572175.1 uncultured Gammaproteobacteria bacterium | reverse complement strand
TAAAGATGGAAGAACGCTTAAAAGAAAAGCACTTTACTTATGGCAGGGTAGATAAATATTATGAAGCTACTGAGCCAATGTTTGCTCCGCCAAAAGATTTTACCTCAGATAGTTTAAAGGAATTTTTTAGCGATGTTTTAATTCGTTTAGAGCCGATAGTAAGACTACCAAAGAAAGCATTGTCTAAGACGGTTTCCTTAAAAGAAAAGATTGTTCATCTACACGGACATTTAGAAAAATTTAAAAAAGCAAGTTTTAAAGAAATAATTAATCAGGCAAAAGATAAAACAGAAATGATTGTTACTTTTTTAGCTATTTTAGAATTAGTTAAAGGCCAAAAAGTTTCCGTGGCTCAAACTGGTCATTTCGAGGATATAGAAATTACGAAAGTTTAGGAAGCTCGTCGGGAGACTCGCTGTCTTAATTAATCAAAATATGTTTACTCCAAATGTAGAAAATCCAGCCTATTTTGTAACTATAGATGTGTATAGAGGAACTAAAATATTTGAACAGGATAATTTATGTGAAATAATTTTAAAGTCATGGGAATTCTGTGAAGAAAAATATGCCATAGAAATTTTAAATTATGTTATAATGCCAGAGCATTTGCACTTTATATTTTATTTTAAAGATGGTTCAGATAAAATAAATAAAAGAACTAAAATTGGCTTAAGAGGTAAGTATAATTATTTATCCTCTGAAGTAACTGATGATTTTATTAAAAATTTTAAAAAGTTTACAGCCCACGAGATATTAAAGGTATTAAAGAGTGAGAAATCAGAATTTTTGCAAAGATTAGTATTAAAAAAAGAAAAGAAGAGAGCTCATTATTACTCAGTCTGGTTAGAGGATAAGCATGTAGTTTTAATAAATGATTTAGATCATCTATACGGAAAACAGAAATATGTACATGATAATCCGATTAGGGGGAAATTAGTTAAAGATATAAAAGATTATAAATATATAAAATAAAGAACCCGAGTCTCCCGACGAGGGATATAAAAAGACATGAAAAAAGTAAATAAAGAACCCGAGTCTCCCGACGAGGGTGGTCTACAAAGAGCGGTAGAAAGTATTTTATTTGTTTCTTCTAGAGTGTTGAAGAAATCAAAGTTATTAAAAGTTTTAAATTGCAAGCCAGAAGAGCTGGAGCAAGCTTTAGATGGCTTACAAAAAGAGTATAAAGAACATGAAGCAGGAATTGCTTTATTAATTGATGGAGATAGGGTGCAGATGATAACGGCTCCAGAGACTAGTGAGATAGTGCAAAAATATTTAAAAGATGAACGCAGCGGAGAATTAACTCGGCCGTCTTTAGAGACTTTGGCGATCATTGCTTATCGAGGGCCAGTGGGTAAAGCTGAGATTGAATTGATTCGAGGAGTTAATTGTAGTTTGATTTTACGTAATTTATTGATTCGTGGTTTGATTGTGGGTCGGACAGATCCTAAGAGCGGAGTAGAACGGTATCAGGTTACTTTCGAGTTTATGCAGCATTTAGGAGTGCGGGAACTAAAAGATTTGCCAGACTTTAAAAAATTAAATGAAGACGTAAATTTACAAGAATTACTAGAAGGTAAAAAAGAAGAAGGGGACTTCTTTAAACAAAAAAATGGGTAATCAGTTTTTAATTGGTTTAGCAATTTTAGCTCAGTTAACTGGGTTGACTCTACCTCAAGTTTTAGAAGAGGGTCTTTATACTGTTCCGAGTTATACGGGAGAGAATTATTTTTATTGGGCAGCTCAAGAGCATTTACCAGAAGTACAAGAACGTTATTTAGGACCAGCTAAGACCACCGAAGATTTAGGACCGGATGATTTAGAGGCTGAAGCAGCTATGGTGATGGACAAGGAAACTGGTAAAATTTTATATCAAAAAAACCCAGATGAAAAATTATCTATAGCTAGTATTACAAAACTAATGACAGTGTTGGTATTTTTAGACCATCAACCTGGCGATGGCTTGGAACATGTGCATACTTTGGATCCTGGAGAAAATTCTTTAATTGGAGCAAGTTTAAAAGTTGATAACTTAGAAAAAGTAAGGACTTATGATTTGTTGAGGTCTACTTTAGTGGGGTCGACTAATAACGGAGCAATTGCCTTGGCGCATTCTACGGAAATGAGTAATTATGAGTTTATTGAAGCGATGAATGATAAGGCTAAAGATTTAGGAATGGATGATACAACTTATGCCGGGCCGACCGGGTTAAGGGCAGGAAATGTTTCTACGGTGCGAGACTTGATGAAAGTGTTTAATCGAGTTTTAGAATACGAAGAGTTGGCTGAGCCCATGGGAATGAGCGAGCATTACTTGGCGACGGTAGAGGGGGAGAGGGAAGTAAAAGTAACTAGCACTAATGATTTATTAAAAGATAAAGAAGTTAAAGTGACGGCTGGAAAAACTGGTTTTACTTATGAAGCTGGATATTGTTTGATTGCTCAAGCGGAAAATGATTCTGGAAAAGAAATTTACGCGGTGGTATTAGGAGAGGATTCTGATTATATGCGGCAAGTAGAGATGAAAGAATTAATAAATTGGACATTTAATAATTATAAATGGAATTAATATGCTTGATTGGGTAGAGTTATTTAAAAATGTACCGCCAGAAGTGGCGACGGCGACAATTGCTATGATTCCGATCGCGGAATTAAGAGGGGCAATTCCTGTAGCTTTAGGAGCTTATGATTTAGCTTGGTGGGAAGTTTATTTTTTAGCGGTTATTGGAAATTTAGTGCCCGTGGTTTTTATTTTATGGTTAATTGAGCCAGTGTCTAAGTTTTTGCGGCGCTGGAAAATTTTTGATAAGTTTTTTGAATGGTTATTTGCTCGGACTCGAAAGAAATTTTATGCTAAGCATGAAAAGTGGGGGGACTTCGCGTTAATTACTTTTGTGGCTATTCCGCTTCCAGTGACTGGAGCTTGGACTGGATCTTTGGCCGCATTTTTGTTTGGAATTAACCCAAAAAAGGCCTTGCCTTTGATAACTCTGGGTGTTATAATTGCCGGAGTGATAGTGACAATAATAAGTTTAGGTATATTTAATATTTTTTAATTTTAAATTTATGATTAGAATGGCAATTAACGGCTTTGGCCGGATTGGAAAAGCAGCGTTTAAAGTGGCAATTAAAAATCCAAATATTGAGGTAGTGGCAGTAAATGGATTATCGCCAGTAGAAATGACCGCGGATTTATTTAAAAGAGACACTGTTTATGGTAATTATGAGGGAGAAGTTAGCTATAAAGGAGAAGATAAATTAGTTATTGATGGTAAAGAATATTTAAAATTAACAGAAAAAGATCCAGCGAAGCTGCCTTGGAAAGATTTAGAAGTAGACATAGTTTTAGAGTGTACAGGTGTTTTTAGAACTAAAGAGCAAGCTAGTATGCATTTAGAGGCTGGAGCTAAGAGAGTTTTAATTTCTGCGCCTGCTAAAGGTGATGAGCCAATGGGAACTTATGTTTTAGGAGTTAACCAAGATGATATGGATCATGAAAATGATCATGTGATTTCTAATGCTTCTTGTACAACTAATTGTATTGCGCCAATGATGAGAGTGTTAAACGATCGGATCGGAGTAGCTAAGGCAATGTTAACAACTATTCATGCTTATACTGCTGATCAAAATTTAATTGATGCTTCTCATAAAAAAGATTTACGTCGAGCTAGAGCGGCCGCTTTAAACATTGTACCGACTTCAACTGGAGCAGCTAAAGCAACTGGGCTAGTAGTGCCAGCTATGGATGGAGTGTTTGATGGATTGTCTGTACGTGTACCAATTCCTTGTGGGTCTTTAAGTGATATTACATTGATTACTAAAAAAGATACTACTGTAGAAGAGATTAATCAGATTTTTAAAGAAGCAGAAGCAAATCCGATTTATAAAGGAATTATTGAAACCACTGAAGAGCCAATTGTTTCTTCTGATATTATTGGTAATCCAGCTTCTACAATTGTGGATTTAAGTTTAACTAAGGTTGTTGACGGAAATTTAGTAAAGGTGATAGGATGGTATGACAATGAATATGCTTATTCTGTAAGATTAGTTGATCAAGCAATTGAGGTAGCAGAGCAGATAAAGTAGCAGAAGGCCCCTTCATTCCCGATCCCGATGCCCTTGGCATCGTGGATCGAGGATCCTCGATTTCAGCTTTGCTGAAATCGGGACTAGTGATCATGTGATTTCAATATTTTTTATGAAATATAATTTGTACATTCTAAAATTAGTTGATAATTCATATTATATTGGAAGTACTAATGATTTAAAGAAAAGATTGAATTATCATGAAAAAGGAAGGGTTAGATCAACAAAAGGAAAATTGCCATTTGAATTAATTTACACAGAAGAGTATGATAATAGAAGCGAGGCTCAAAGTAGGGAGTATCAAATTAAAAAATGGAAAAGCAGAAAAGCAATTGAAAGGTTAATAAATAAGGCCCTTTCGTCTAGTGGTTAGGACGCATGGTTCTCATCCATGTAACAGGGGTTCGATTCCCCTAAGGGCTACATGAGAGCATTAATAGAAAGTGGTTAGTCCCGATTTTGCCGAAATCTTTGATTTCGCACAAAATCGAGGATCCGCGATTCCGACAAAGTCGGAATCGGGAGATACATGGTTCTCATCCTGGAAACAGGGGTTCGATTCCCCTAGGGGCTACACATAATTTAAAACAAAAATATGGCAACAGCAATTACATTAGGTTTATTTGTTCTGGGATTTGCAGCGTTGATAAAAGGAGCAGACTTATTAGTAGATGGATCATCTTCTATTGCTAAAAAATTTAAGATTTCAAACATTGTTATTGGATTAACGATTGTTTCTTTTGGTACCTCAGCTCCGGAATTTTTGGTTAATATCGTAGCTTCGTTTAATGGGAGTAGTGATTTGGCTCTAGGTAATATTTTAGGTTCTAATATTTCTAATGTATTATTGATTTTAGGGGTAGTGGCCACAATTGCAGCGATTAATGTGAAATCGGGAACTACTTGGAAGGAAATTCCTCTAGCTTTGTTAGCGGTGATTGCTTTGGGAGTAATGCTTAATGATGCCTTGCTTGATAAACTTGGTTTTTCTGCGTTAGGCCATATTGATGGATTGATATTGTTATTATTCTTTATAATTTTTATTTACTATACTTTTGGAATATCTAAAGTTAAGGGTGAAGCAGAAGATGGGATCAAGAAGCGGAAGATGTGGATTTCTATAACCATGATTTTAGGAGGAATGTTGGGATTATATTTTGGAGGTCGCTGGATTGTTGATGGAGCAACTTATATTGCCGGAATACTAGGATTGTCTGAAGCTTTAATTGGTTTGACTATCGTCGCTATCGGAACATCCCTTCCAGAGCTTGCAGCCTCTGTAATTGCAGCGAAGAAGGGGAGTCCAGACATTGCCGTGGGTAATGTAGTGGGTTCAAATATTTTTAATGTGTTTTGGGTGTTAGGATTATCTGCTTTGATTCGACCGTTGCCGTTTGATGTGTCTATGAATACTGATGTGATTATAGTGGGAATTGCTACAGCCTTGTTATTTGGATTTATGTTCTTAGGAAAAAAGCATGTTTTAGAGCGCTGGCAGGGGATTTCGTTTATCTTTATTTATATTGCCTATATGGCTTTCTTAGTTTATCGAGGATAAGTTTTTAGCACTCTTGACAAGCGAGTGCTAATTTTCTATACTGTCTATACATGAATAAACAGAATAGAAAAAATCAACTTCTAAAGGCTATTTTAGCCGAATATATAAAAACCGCTCAACCAGTGGGTTCTAAGTTAATTGTGGATAAATACAAGATTCAGGCTTCTCCGGCGACTGTGCGTAATGAAATGGCTGAATTAGAGCAAGAAGGAATGATTGCTCAGCCTCATACTTCTGCGGGTCGAATTCCTACTTTAAGAGCTTATGGATTTTATTTAGAGAATTGGTTTATTAAGAAGGAGATAGCTGAGAAAGAAAGAAAAGAATTAGATAAAATTATTAAAGACCAAGAAGGTCGAGATAAAATTAAAACTTTAGCCAAGGGATTGGCAGAGTTAGCCCAGGGAACAGTCTTTGTTGCTTTTAGTGATAATGACTTTTTTTATACTGGAATTTCAAATTTATTTAAGCAGCCAGAGTTTTGTGATTTAGAAGTAGTACAGCAAATTTCCCAAGTAGTGGATCAAATGGACGAAGTGATGCCTGATATTTACAAACAAGCAGATAAAGATATTAAAATATTATTAGGACAAGAAAATCCTTTTTCAGTAAGTTGTGCTTCGCTTATTACCAAGATAGACGGAGGAGTGGTTGGTTTGCTTGGGCCAATGAGAATGGATTATGAAAAAAATTATTCCAGAATTAATTATATTAAACAAATAGGATAATGAAAAAAAAGAAAGAATGCCAAAAATGTGAAGAATATTTGCAGGGATGGCAAAGAGCAAAAGCAGATTATGCTAACTTACAAAAAGAGTCTGAGAAAAACTTAGGTGAATTTCGTAAGTATGCTCAAGAAGATTTACTTCAACAATTATTTCCATTAGTAGATTATTTTAAACAAGGGTTTTCTCAAGTCCCAGAAGAAGAGATGGAAACATCTTGGATGCAGGGAATAAAATATATTCAAGATAATTTAGAAAAGATATTAGAAGAAAATGGAGTAGAGGAGATTAAGACTGTCGGAGAAAAGTTTGATCCAGAGCTTCACGAGGCAGTAAAAGGTGAGGGAGAAGAGATAATTGAAGAAATTGCCACAGGTTTTAAATTAAATGGGCAAGTTGTTCGACCAGCTAAAGTAATAATTAAATAAAATATATGAAGTTAACACAGTGGTCACCATTTATGGAAATGGAAGGATTTGAAGAATTCTTTAAAGGATTCACTCCAGCCATGGATGTTTATGAGACTGAAGAAGCAGTTATTGTCGAGGCGCCAGTACCAAACTTGGATCCAAGTAAAGTAGAAATATCTATTACCAACGATGTTTTAACTATTCAAGGTAGTTCTGAAAAAAAGAGTGAGGTAGAAGATAAGGCTTATTACCGCAAAGAGGTACGAACCGGCAGCTTTCATCGAACAATACCTTTGCCAGCTTCTGTACAAGGAGAAAAGGCTAGTGCGGTTTATGAAAACGGAACTTTAAAGATTTCTGTGCCTAAGGCAGAGCAAGTTAAAAAAAATAAGATTAATATACAAATTAAGAAATAACTATGGGAAAAATTATCGGAATTGATCTCGGAACAACCAACTCATGTATGGCCGTGATCGAAGGAGGAGAACCTAAGGTTCTAGAAAACAAAGAAGGTGCTCGAACTACCCCTTCAATGGTGGCAGTTAACAAGGGCAAAGAAAGATTAGTTGGTCAATTGGCTAAACGTCAAGCAGTGACTAATCCAAAAAATACTTTATTTTCTATTAAGCGTTTAATTGGACGTGGATGGGGAGATGAAGAAGTGCAAGAAGATAATAAGATCATGCCTTATGAGATGATCCAAGACGGAGACAGGGTAAAAGTTAAAATGGGTGATAAAGACCATACTCCACAAGAAATTTCTGCTATGCTTTTACAAAAACTTAAAGCTGATGCTGAAGCTAAGTTGGGCGACAAAGTAGATGGAGCAGTAATTACTGTGCCAGCTTATTTTGATGATGCTCAACGCCAAGCGACTAAAGATGCTGGTAAAATTGCTGGCTTAGAAGTAAAAAGAATTATTAACGAACCTACTGCGGCTGCTTTAGCCTATGGGTTTGATAAGAAAAAGAACGAAAAGATTTTAGTTTATGATTTAGGTGGAGGTACTTTTGATGTGTCTGTGTTAGAAGTAGGGGACGACACTGTAGAAGTACAAGCTACTCATGGTGATACTCATCTTGGTGGGGATGACTTTGATCAAGTAGTTATTAAATGGATTTTAGAGGAATTTAATAAGCAAGAAGGAGTTGATCTAAGTAAAGACGAATTAGCCTTACAACGTTTGAAAGACGCAGCTGAAAAAACAAAGATCGAGCTTTCTACAGCTATGGAGTCTGAAATTAACCAACCGTTTATCACTCAAGGTGACGATGGTCCTAAACATTTAGTAATGACTCTTACTCGAGCTAAGCTAGAAGAGTTAGTTGGTGATTTAGTTGATAGAACTATGGAGCCTGTTAAAAAGGCTTTAGATGATGCCAAGATTAAGAAAGAAGACATTAATGAAATTGTATTAGTTGGTGGGCAAACTAGAATGCCATTAGTTATTCAAAAAATTGAAGAGTTTTTTGGTAAAAAACCAAATGCTTCAGTAAATCCTGACGAAGTAGTTGCCTTAGGAGCCGCTGTTCAAGCAGGTGTTTTACAAGGTGATGTAAAAGATGTATTATTATTGGATGTTACTCCTTTAACTTTAGGTTTAGAAACTTTAGGTGGAGTGCGTACTCCGCTAATTGAGCGTAACACTACTATTCCTACTTCTAAGTCACAAGTGTTTTCTACTGCGGCTGATAACCAAACTTCTGTAGAGATTCATGTCTTACAAGGGGAGCGTGAAATGGCTGCTGATAATAATACTTTAGGACGGTTTATCTTAAGTGGTATTCCACCGGCTCAACGAGGAGTTCCTCAAGTAGAAGTTAGCTTTGACATTGATGCCAATGGTATCTTGAATGTAAAAGCTCGTGATAAAGCGACCGGTAAAGAACAGTCTATTAAAATCGAAGCTTCTACTGGTTTAGATAAGGATGAAGTAGAAAAGATGACTAAAGATGCTGAAGCACATGCTGACGAAGATAAAAAGAAGAAAGAAGTTATTGAAACTAAGAACATGGCTGAGACTTTGATCTATACTACTGAAAAAGCAGTAGTTGATGCTGGTGATAAAGTTCCGGAAGAAGATAAGAAGAATATTGCGGATAAAGTTGAGGCTTTGAAAAAAGTTAAAGATGGGGAAGACATTGAAGCAATTAAAAAATCTTCTGAAGAGCTTTCTCAAGCTGCCCAAAAGATTGGTGAAATTCTCTACAAACAAGAAGAAGAGAAAAAAGCTAAAGAAGGTGGAGCTAAGCCAGAAGAGAAAAAAGAAGAAGAAGCTAAAAAAGGTGAAGTAGTTGATGAGGCTGACTTCGAAGAAAAGAAATAATTCCTCACCCCCAAACCCCCTCTCCACCTTCGTGGAGAAGGGGCTTAAATAGAAGTTAAATATTAATTATAGAACAATGAATTTTTTCAAGAATTTATTTGGAAACAAAAAGGCTACCAAAGAAGAAGGTTCTGAAGAAGCTAAGCCAGAACAGAAAGTAGAAACTGCAACTGGAGCTGGTTGTGATTGTACTGGATGTCCAAGCTCAGGATGTTGTCCTGGTGAGGAAATGAAGAAAGCTGTAGAAGAGGAAGAAAAATAATCAAAAAAATTACCCTCCAGGTTCCGCGGAACTTGGAGGGGTGGCCGATGACGAACGTGGCTCGAGAGAGCTACGTTTTGTCGGTCGGTGGCGGTAATGAGTCGCGCCACTCGCGGGCTGCTTGGTCCCACTTGTCCATGAGGCGGCAGTAGAGCACCCAGAGGGAGTGGGGGAAGAAGCCGAGCATGATGCCGAGGTACGTGACGAGGAAGCCGGCGATCAGACAGTCGATGATGTTGCCCATGATCGAGCCGTCGGACCCGACGATGTTCGGGACACCGAAGAGGTTGTTGATCAGGCCGACCAAGGCGGTGGTCACCAGGAAGATGAGGATGCTGATCCAGAGGTTCTCCCAGATCCAGCGCTTGATCTTCTTGATGTAGAGGGAAGCTCCGAGAACGAAGCAGGCCAGGATGTAGACGACGAAGACGATGAGGTGGGAAGGCATGGTGACTCCAGGGGCACTAGGTTGTATGTATATGTAATCATTTTGAATGGGTTTTGTCAATCCAGAGAGGAGAATCACAGATTACGCAGATTGTTCCACAGATTTCACAGACATAGGTAGATTATTAAATATTTACGAATGAGGTACAAATGTTTTGTGCTTTGGGGTAAGAATTTAATAAAAAATTATATAAATGTCCAAAGATTACTATAAAGCATTAGATGTTGAAAAAGGTGCGTCGCAAGAAGAAATTAAAAAAGCGTTTCGGAAAAAGGCTCACAAATTTCATCCCGACAAACCAGACGGCAGTGAAGAAAAGTTTAAAGAGGTAAATGAAGCTTACCAGGTTTTAGGTAACGAAGAAAAAAGATCTCAGTACGACCAATTTGGATCCGATTTTGGCCAACAAGGTGGTTTCGGTGGGGGAATGAACTGGGAAGATTTTATGAACCAAGCGCGTCAAGGTGGAGGTGGTCAAGGAGCTGGGTTTGAAGGTATGGGCTTTGGGGATATATTTTCAGAGATGTTTGGCGGCGGGCGAAGAAGTTCTCGAGCCAGAAGAGGATCTGATATTGAAGCGAACATGGAGATAACTTTAGACGAGGCGTTTAAAGGAATAACTAAAGAAATTGAGTTTTATAAAACTATAAAGTGTGAAAAGTGCCAAGGCAACAAAGCTGAGCCAGGGACGCCAATTAAAGATTGTAAAGAATGTGGAGGTAAGGGCGCAGTAGAAAGAGTACAGCAAACTATTTTAGGGGCGATGCGGACTCAAGCGGTTTGCCCAAGTTGCCAAGGCGAAGGTAAAAAATACGAGACGGCTTGTTCTAATTGTAATGGACAAGGCTTAGAAAAAAAGAATGTAAAAACCAAAGTGGAAATTCCACAAGGAATTGACAATGGTCAATCTTTAAGAATTACTAGAGAAGGTGAGGCAGTATCTAGTGGAGAGCCTGGAGATTTGTATTTACATATTCGAATTAAAGATAAAAAAAATCTAGAAAGACAAGGAGCTAACTTAATTAGTGAAGTTGAGATTTCTCCAGCCGAAGCATCTTTGGGAACAAAGCTAGAAGTAAAATTAATTGATGGTAAAGGCGATTTAAAGATTCCAGGTGGAACACAGTCTGGGAAAGTGTTTAAGATTCGTGGGAAAGGCATGCCTCAGTTACATGGGCATGGTCGAGGGGATCATTTAGTAGAGGTAACAGTTAAAATCCCTAAGAAATTGTCTGGAAAAGAAAAGAAATTATATAAAGAGTTGTTAGAACAAGGGGAAGATAAAGGTGGGTGGTTTGGCAGATAGGTAAAAATATGCTATAATATAATATATGGAGGAAGTATTATACGATACAATTCAATTAGCCGCAAAGAAAAAGAATAAGAAAAAAAAGAAAACGGAAAAGGTTGAGGAAGTGGATGAGGTGGTTGTAGAGACTACGACTGAGGAAGTTGTTCAGGAAGAACAAAATCCCTTGGTTCAGTTAGATTGGAACAATCCCTCTTGGGATTTGTTTTTAGTTTTATTCTTTTTAGTTGGAGCTTTATTATATGGGCTTTCTTTAGGTAAAGATCGAATTATTGCTATTATGGTTTCTATTTATATGGCGGTAGCAATAATTCAGGTTATTCCACAGGATATAGTTGATTACGCTTTAGCGAATAATATTACTTTAGAAATGACTGCTTTTGTAGCTTTGTTTGCGATATTATTTTTTGCTTTATCTAGAAGTGCCTTGCTTAATGCCATGAGCATGAAGGCACAAGGTTCTTGGTGGCAGGTGGTTGCTTTAAGCTTTTTACATGTGGGGTTATTAGTTTCTGTGGTAATGTCGTTTTTGCCTCCAGAAATTTTAGGTCATTTTTCACAACAAACTCAAGATGTCTTTTTAACTGAATGGGCCAGGTTTGGGTGGATGGTGGCGCCAGTAGCGGCGATGTTATTATTAGGTGGCAAAGACGAAGATTAAAAAATTGGCATAAAAAAATAATTTTTAGAAATTTCTTCGTGCTTCACGATTACGCTGAGCACAGAAATTTAAAAATTATTTTTTTATTTTATGATATTTTTTATCTCTTCTAAAGTTTCAACTTGAGTAAGTTGCTGGCGGATAGATTTGGCGTTAGGCCAATTTTTTATATACATGAGTAAATGTTTTCGAAAAGGGATAATTCCTAGAGGTCCTACTAGTTTGGCGTGTTTTAAGATTATTTCTTTGATTTCAGATGGACTGCTAGGGACAGAACACTGTTCTGTCCTTACACGGTTTAGAGCATTATTTATTTCAGCAAAGAGCCAAGGCCGACCATAAAGACCGCGGGCTAAGCCTAAGCCATCAGCGCCAGTAAGTTCTAAAGTTTTTTTAGCGTCTTCGGGAGTGTTGATTCCGCCATTAGCTAAGACGATTCCAGGAAATATTTTTTTAGCCTCTTTAATAATTTCATAATCGATTTCACCAGTAAAAGGTTTTTCATAAGAGCGGCCATGAATCATGACCATCTTAACATCAAGGTCGTTAATTTTTTTTAAAAAATCTAAAATTGTAATATCACCAATAGATTTTCTGGTTTTAATAGATACGGGTAGGGAAGTGGACTCGATTACGGTTTTGATTATAGCGTGGCAATGGTCCAAGTCTTTCATTAAGGTGACCCCAGACCCGGATTTAATAATTTTTTTAGCTGGGCAGCCAAAGTTTAAGTCGATTCCATCATAACCAGCTTTTTCGACAAGCTTGCAAGCCTTGGGAAATGTTTCTAAGCGAGAGCCAAATAGTTGGCAGATAATTGGAGACTCGGATTTATCAAATTTTAACATCTCTAAGGTTTTTTCGTTGTCGTAGTACAAGGCGTCAGCAGAAATCATTTCAGTGTACAATAAGTCGGCGCCAAAAGATTTGCACATTTGGCGAAAAGCAGAGTCCGTGACTCCGGCCATGGGAGCAACTGCTAAGATAGGTTTTTTAAATTTTTCGTAGTTTAAAGCCATTGTCGGTATCTTCAATAGAGTAGCCTAATTTTAAGATTTGGTCGCGAAGGTCGTCGGAAGCTTGCCAGTTTTTTTCAGCTCTGGCGATTTCGCGCTGGTCAGCTATTTTTAGAACTTCTTCGGGAACTTCGGCTTTAGCGGTTTCAGCTTGGTCAAAAGATTCGCGTAAGTTAAGACCAAAGACCTTGTCGAACTCAAATAAAGTAGCTAATTTTTTAGAGGATTCTAGATCAGACTTAATTAATTCCCACATTAAAGCTAAAGCACCTGGAATGTTTAAGTCGTCGTTGATTAAAGCTAAGAATTTTTCTTGATAAACAGTGTCTACTTCAGTAGGATCATCGTAATCGTAGATGGTGTTGATTAATTTTTTTAAAGCATTGGTTGCGCCTTGGATAGATTCCTCAGTAAAGTTTAAAGGTTTACGGTAATGAGTTCCTAGACATAAATAGCGATAGGCTAGAGCGTTGTCTAATTTATTTAGGGTTGTAAATTCTCCGTCAGACTTAGCCATTTTTTTATCACCCAAAAGTAAGAAAGCGCCGTGCATCCAAGTATTACATGGACCATGGCCATAAGCAGCCTCGGATTGAGCGATTTCATTGTTATGGTGAACCGGGGCTAAGTCTTCGCCGCCACAATGGATGTCGAAAATTGGGCCTAGGTATTTAGCGCTCATGGCAGAACATTCTAAGTGCCAGCCAGGAAAGCCTTTGCCCCAAGGAGAGTCCCATTCCATTTCTCGTTTTGAATCTTTAGGAGAAAATTTCCATAAAGCAAAGTCAGTAATATTTTTCTTTTCGCCTAGATCAACTCTTTTACCTGCTTCTAGTCCTTCAACGTCTAAATTAGAAAGATAACCATAATTTTTTAGTTTAGAAGTATCTAAGTAAATTCCGTCGCTGGTTTTATAAGTATAGCCGTTAGCTTCTATTTTTTTAATAAGCTCGATTTGTTCTGGAATATGGTCGGTGGCTTTAGAATAAATATTTGGTTCGACAATGTTTAAAGCGTCTAAGTCTGTTTTAAAAGATTCAGTGTAAAAGTCAACGATTTCCCAAACAGTTTTTTTCTCACGAGCAGCGCCTTTGGCAATTTTGTCTTCGCCTTGGTCAGCGTCGGAGGTAAGGTGGCCAACGTCAGTAATGTTCATGACGTGGTTAACTTTATAATCATTGTAAATAAGGGCCCTTTTTAAGAAGTCGGAAAAAATCATGGTCCTTAAGTTGCCAATATGGGCGTGATTATAAACAGTGGGTCCACAAGTATAAAGGCCTGTTTTTTTAGGAGTGATTGGTTTAAACTCTTCTTTTTGACGAGTTAGAGTATTATAAAGCTTTATCATATGCTTTAATAATAGTAAATATTAGCTATTTTGGCAATTCCTGCTTAATGATTTGCAAGGCTTTGGTTAAAATATCGTTGTTAACACTATATGATATTCTAAAATGAGTATTTTGTTGAGAAAAGACTTCTCCGGGAGTGGTAATTATTTTATGGTCTAAAAGATCTTTTTTGGTATTTGGTAAAAAGGCATAAAAAGCTCCTTCTAGGCCAGGGTAATCACCTAAAATATTTTTAACTAGTTTATTTTTTTCTTTATATTTTTCTAAAATAGGGGAGTAGTTATAGTCTAAAGATTTGGCTAAAGTAATTTGAGCGGGGCGAGAAGCGCAAACATAAAAGATTTGTTGAAGTTTTAATAATTCGGTAATAGCTTCTTCTGGAGCGTGTAAATAACCAATGCGCCAACCTGCTAAAGCCGCAGATTTAGAAGGGCCCATTAAAGTGATTGTTTTTTTATAAAGACTGGCTAAGCTAATATGTTCTCCTTGATAAACAAAGTTTTCGTAAACCTCATCAGAAATAATGTAAAGATCATGTTCTTTGGCGATAGCGGCTAATTGAGATAATTCTTCTTTAGAATAGACTCTACCAGTGGGGTTATTAGGAGAGTTTATTAGAATGGCTTTTGTTTTATCAGTAATAGAAGCTTTGATTTTATTAAAAGGAAGATCCCAGTTTGGGTAAGTAGAAATATAAGTAGGTTTAGCTCCTAAGAAAGAAATGATTTGTTCGTATAAAACAAAATAAGGATCAAAAACAATGATTTCATCTCCAGGATCAAGAAGAGTGGCCAAGGCAATGGTTAGGCCACCAGTAGCGCCGCTAGTGATAATTATTTCACTAGGTTTCGCTTGAATATTGTTTTGTTTTTTTAGTTTTTCAGCCAGAGCCTCGCGAATTTTTGGTTCACCAGCATTAACAGAGTAGCCGCTGCTTCCAGATTGAATATGGTTTATAGCAGCTTGTTTTATTTCTTGAGGAATATCAAAATCAGACATACCTAAGCTAAGATCTAGAGGGTCTTTTACTTTTTTAGCTAATTCAAACATGCGTATGATGCCACTATTCTCAATGGAAGAAGCACGAGAAGAAAGGGTCATAATACTTTTTCTTTAATTCTTTTTTCTTTTTCTAAAGACTTCGTGACTCCAATAAGATCATGAAGGTCTTCCATGGGAGACATTAAAGTTTGCTGAATAGGAGTGGTGCTTTTTTGTTCATATAATCTTTTCATGCCTTCTTCAACAACTCTAAGAGTTAAAAGTAGAGTGGTTACAGGATAGGCGATTATAGAATATCCCATGTTTTCTAGGTCTTGTTGAGATAAGATAGGAGTTTTTCCTCCCTCAAGCATATTTACTAAAAGAGGAGTTCCTTTAAAAGTTTGCCCTATTTTTTCTAGTTCTTGGACTGTTTGAGGAGCTTCAATAAATAAAGCATCAGCTCCAGCTTTTAAATATTTTTCTCCTCTACGTAAAGCCTCGTCTAGATCGTGAATGGCTCGAGAATCTGTTCTAGCCATAATCCATAAATCATCTCTGGTTTTGGATTGGGAAGCAATTTTTAATTTTTGCTCCATTTCCTTAGAAGAAACAATTTGTTTTCCATCTAAGTGACCGCAGCGTTTTGGAAGAACTTGATCTTCAATAAAAATAGCGTTGATATTTGGCTCTCGTTCGTATTCTGAGATTAGCCGATCTATGTTTAAAAAATCTCCATAGCCATTGTCTCCATCTACGAGTAGGGGAATGTCTACAGATCTGGCGATATTTATGATAGCGTCTCGCATTTCAGTGTAAGATAATATTCCTAGGTCTGGGTAGCCCCTGGTAGCAGCAATTCCAAAACCACCTATTCCCATGGCTTTAAAGCCTGTTTTTTGAATTATTTTAGCACTTAAAGCATCATGGCCAACTGGCAAAAGAATGCTTTTGTTTTCTTGTAGTAGAGTTTGTAGGGTTTTCATATATTTGAATAATTTTTTTAAAAATCTTTCGACAAGCTCAAGATAAAAGGGGCAGCGGGACGGATGGACTCGGATGAGTCACTGTCCGTCGCCGCTGGGTGCCCTGGGCTCAGGGCCTAGAATCCGCCGCAGCAGAAGTGTGGGCAGGACAGGTCGGCACTGGCATCGTAGCCGACTGCTTGCTGAGGACGGCGGTTGGAGAGACGAGAGAGAAGGGTGATGATGCGTTTGATCATGGTGGGTCTCCGGGTGGGGGAAGGAACATAAAAAAATTCCGCTTAGGTAGCGGATCTCTGGAGAAAAATTGTTTTCTACAAAAACCTACTACCGATGGCGGAAGCTAAAAAAGCAAAAAGTAGAAACGCTAGATTGTGGTTGCTTTTTATTAGTCATATTAAATTCAGTATAAGAACATTTATATTAAAAGTCAAAATTAGGTTGTGGAAAAGTGTCTATAACCAGCGTTTTTTCCAGATAAAAACAAGGAAAATAAGGGTAGAAATACCAGAAATACCAAGCATGGCGTAAAAACCAAGAGGATGGTCAACGAAAGGCATCATTTTAGCATTCATTCCAAAGATAGTACCAACTAGAGTTGGGGGTAGGAAGAGAACAGAAAAGATGGTTAAAATTTTCATGACATCGTTTAAGCGAAAGGAAATAAGGGATTCATTGGTAGATTGAACAGTTTCAATAGCTTCTTTAAAGTTTTCTAATTGATCCCAGATTTCTTTAGTATAATCGATTATATCGTCGTAATAATCAAAGTGTTTGCGGTCCACAGCATAAAGACCTTCTTCTTTGTGGTCTTTTTTAAGTTTTATTAAAGTATTTTTATGAGCCTGCATAATTTTACGCATGTCAATAACATTGTGCCGA
The DNA here is from genome assembly GCA_964572175.1 of uncultured Gammaproteobacteria bacterium. Lineage (GTDB taxonomy): Bacteria > Patescibacteriota > Patescibacteriia > UBA9570 > CAZNEH01 > CAZNEH01. The sequence goes on along the minus strand of CAZNEH010000007.1, from coordinate 28,113 downwards.
GTACTCATAATAGTTTTAGTCATTTGGCGTTCTTGGCCTTTGAAGATTTTCTTTTCAATGTCGGCAATGTCTAGAGAAACATGATCGAGCATTGGGTAGGTGTATAAGAAAAGTTTTTTCAAAAGAGAGTAGAGGAGTAACTCTGAAGATCCGCGGAAAGCTTGTTCACAAGCCTGAGTAGAGGATTGGCAAAGTTCAAACAGATCAACTAAAGGTGGAAGATTACCTCGATGAATAGTGACTAAAAAATCTTTGCCTAAAAAAACATCTACTTCAGAAGATTCAATAGATTGAGTTTTGCGGTTATAAACAGGAAATAACAAAATCATGAAAGTATAATTTTCATATTTGTCTACTTTAGATCGTTGAGTAGAAGCTAGAACATCTTCTAAGTCTAGAGCGTTAAAATTAAATTCTTTTTGTAAATATTTAGAATTTTCTTTATTTGGCTTAGTGATATTTATCCAGCGAATGTTTTGATGAGAGATTTCTTGGATATTTTTTTTCATAGGTTTTTGTTAATGATATGTGTATTTTAACATATTAGACAAACAAAGGCAAAAATGTTATACTTTATTTATAATATTTAATATTTTTAAACCAGCTATGCCCAAGAAACAAGAGGTAGAGCAGTCATTTCAAGTTCCAGCAGAAATACCATTGCCTAAACCAGAAGCACGGCCTAAAAAAGCTGAAGCAGAGAAGCCGGTTGAAGAAGCTGCCGAAGAATACAAGAAAATAGACGACGAAAAGCCAAAAAAGTCTATTTATGTTAAGAAAGCTGCGCCAGTTGCTCCAGTTAAAGATGAGAAAGAAGAAAAGTCTGAAGTTTATAAAGAATTAGAAGAAGTATTAGCCGAAGGGCTAGAAGGCGTTTACCTTTCTTTAGACGCTAAAGAACAAGCAGAATTTAGACGAAAAGGAGAAGAGGCTACTTCTAAAATTGAAGAATTAGTAGTTAATTTTAAAGCTAAGGCTAGAGATGTTTTAAAGCTGGTTAAAGATTGGTTGTTGGTAATTCCAAAAGTAAATAAGCATTTTTTAGAACAAGAATCAAAGTTACGTACTGATAAGGTGATGATGTTGGCCAAAAAATACAAAAAAACAAAAAGATAAGAGATGAATGAGATTTTAATTTTTTTAACTAGTCCATTAGGCTTAGTCTTGCTCTATGTAGTAGCGAGTGTAGGCGTAGTATTTGGATTAGTTTTTTTAATTAGATGGTATATTAAAGATCATTTGCAAAAACCAGAATCTTTTCGTCGAGCAGTACTGATGATTACAGTGCCTAAAGAAGATTTAAAATCCCAACAAAGTCAGGAGCTAGAAACTTATGAGAAGATTCAACAACAGATTTCAGTAAGTGAAGCGTTTTATGCCACGATTGGCGGATTAAAAGCCCAGACTGGATGGCAAGCTTTTTGGTATGGACGTAACGATCATGTTTCTTTGGAGATTGTAGCAGATAAAGAAAAATTAGTGACTTTTTACGCTACGGTGCCGCGATATATGCAGCGTTATTTAGAACAACAAGTCCATGCCCAGTTTGATGCGGCGCAAATTGAAGAAATAGACGATTATAATATTTTTGATCCGCAAGGCGTGGTTTTGACTTCGACTTTAACGTTGAAGAAAAAATATTTATTTCCTATTTTGACTTACGACAAGATGGAAGCGGATCCGTTGAATGCGTTGACCAATGTTTTAAGTAAATTTGAAAAAGAAGAAGGGGCGTGTATTCAATTTGTGATTCGAAGTGCAAAGCCAGCTTGGCATCGGTTGCCAGCTAAAGTGGCTAGTACTATGCAGCAGGGAAAACGTTTGAACCAGGCTATGAAAGAAGTAACTGGTAATCCAATAACTAAAGCGCTTCGATATATTAGTAAGAATGTTTTTCAGCGTTATAAAAAAGAAGAGCAGGGGATTGATGTGCGGACAGACAAGGATTATCGGTTGTCTCCAATGGAAGAAGAAATTGTTAAGTCTTTAGAAGACAAGACATCGCATGCTGGGTTTGATGTAAATATTAGAGTGGTGGTGTCTGGAAAAACTAAAGAAGTGGCTAGTTATAAATTACAAAATATTTTAACTGCTTTTACGCAGTATTCTGGTTATCAATATGGTAATGCTTTTGTGGCTTCTAAGCCGGCAGAGAAGAGCCAAGTAGTAGAGGATTATATTTATCGACATTTTGATGAAAAAAAATCTTTTGTTTTAAACACCAAGGAGATGGCCTCTCTTTATCACTTTCCATTACCGACAACAGAAACTCCTAATATTAGGTGGTTAGTGGCTAAAAAAGCTCCGCCGCCATTTAATTTGCCAAAAGATGGAGTTATTTTAGGGGAGCTTAAGTATCGAGGAATTGAAAGTAAAATCAGGATTAAAAAAGAAGATAGAATGCGGCACATGTATGTGATTGGTAAGTCTGGTTCTGGTAAATCAGTAATGCTTAGCCACATGGCGATTCAAGATATTCAAAACGGAGATGGGGTTGGAATTATCGATCCGCATGGAGATTTGGTAGAAGATATTTTGCCGCACATTCCAAAGGAGCGAGCCGATGATGTTATTATTTTTCATCCGTCTGATACAGAGCGGCCAATGGGCTTGAACATGTTGGAATATGATGATATTGAGCAAAAAGATTTTGCAGTTCAAGAAATGGTAGCTATTTTTTATAAGTTGTTTGGAGAAGAAATGATTGGGCCGATGTTTGAGCATTATATGAGAAACGCCATGCTAGCTTTAATGGATGATGAAGAATCTGGGGCGACGTTAATTGAAATTCCAAGAATGTTTACTGATACTAAATTTAGGAAAGACAAGCTTAAGAATGTTACTAATCCGATTGTAAAAAATTTCTGGGAGCAAGAATACGAGCAATCTCAAGCTGGGCAGCAAGCCGCAGACATGCTTTCTTATGTGATTTCCAAGATTGGTCGTTTCTTGACCAATGATATGATGCGTAACATTGTGGGGCAAGCTCAGTCTGGTTTTAATATTACTAAAGCCATGAATGAAGGAAAGATTGTGTTGGTTAATTTGTCTAAAGGAACAACTGGAGAAGTAAACAGCAGCTTACTTGGTTTAATTATTGTGAGTAAATTTCAAATGGCAGCTATGACTCGGGCTAAGATGAGAAAAGAAGATCGAAAAGACTTTTTCTTATACATTGATGAGTTTCAAAATTATTGTACAGACTCTATTGCCACGATTTTGTCTGAGGCTAGAAAATATAGATTAAGTTTAAATTTAGCTCATCAGTACATTGGGCAGTTAGTTAAAGATAATGATACCTCGATTAAAGATGCGGTCTTTGGTAATGCAGGTACGCTAGTATCTTTTAGAGTAGGCGTGGAAGATGCTGAAGTAATGAGTAAGGAATTTGCGCCAGTATTTGATGAAAATGATGTGATTAATGTGGAAAAGTTTACGGCTAATATCAAGCTATTGATTGATAATACTGCTTCCAGGCCCTTTAATATGAAGACGATTATGCCGTCTAAAGGGGACTTGACTATGGCCGAAGATTTGAAGCAGTTATCCCGCTTGAAGTATGGTCGAGATCGTGCTATAGTAGAAGCCGAGATTCGAGAGCGTGGGCAGCTAGATAAGATGGGTGCAGCCATGCCTTCAGGACCAGATAGTTTTATGTAAAAAAGAATAAAAATAAAAAATCGATGGAACAAGATCAAAACAAGATTGAGCTATTGGCTCAATTAATTGAAAATGCTCAAGACAATTTATCTCAAGCTAAGATATTAATGAGCGAATTGGGAGTAGGAGACATAGAAGCAGCTAAGAGCGTAGCTAAGGCAGCTGAAGTTGGCAAAGTAGCTGACGAAGGCTCTGAACAAATAGTAGAAGGTGTCTTTGATGGAGAAAACATGGTTGGGCCAGATGGAAAAGTTTATAGTGTTCCGGCTAATTATGTTTCTAAGTCTAAGTTAGTAGAAGGAGACATTCTAAAATTAACAATTAGACCAGATGGGTCGTTTGTTTATAAGCAGATTGGACCAGTAGAAAGAAAAAGACAAGTGGGAACATTAATTAAAGATGATGCCACTGGAGAGTATCGAGTAAATGCTGGAAAGAAAAGTTTCAAAGTAATTACCGCAGCCGTAACTTATTATAAAGGTGAGCCTGGAGATGAAGTGGTATTATTAACTTCAGCTGATGGTTCTAGCAAGCATGCGGCAGTAGAAAATATTATTAAAAATCCTGCAGACAGAGAAAAGTTATTAGAAAGTGGAGAAGATGCGGAATTAGAATCAGGAGAAGATAGTTTATTAAATAATTCAATACTGGAGGATATTGACTAAGATCAATGTCACAAGCGTTATATCGAAAATATCGGCCAACTACTTTTTCTGAAGTAGTGGGCCAAGGTCACATTAAGACCACTCTTTTAAATGAGTTGAAAAATCAGCAAGCAGCTCATGCTTATTTGTTTTGTGGTCCTCGAGGTATTGGAAAAACAACTTTGGCCCGGTTAGTGGCTAAAGGAGTTAATTGTTTACAACCTAAAGAAGGGGAGCCTTGTAATGAATGTGATAATTGTAAATTAGTTAATGAGAGCAAGGCCTTGGATTTGATCGAGATTGACGCGGCTTCACATACTGGAGTAGACAATGTTCGAGAAAATGTAATTGCCCAAGCGCGCGTAGCAGCTAATACTTTTAAGTACAAAGTTTTTATTATTGATGAAGTGCACATGCTTAGTATTTCGGCTTTTAATGCTTTGTTAAAAACTTTAGAAGAACCGCCAAAAAATACGATATTTATTTTAGCCACAACTGAATTACATAAATTACCAGCGACGATAATTTCTAGGTGTCAACGTTTTGATTTTAAACGAATTGGGTTTAAGGATATGCTTAAAAAAATGGAGTATATTGTAAAAGGAGAAGAAAGAGGAGTGGACCTGGCTGTTTTAGAAAGAATTGCTCAAAGTTCAGACGGAGCTCTTCGAGACGCAGAAAGCATGTTGAGCCAAGTATTGTCTTTAAATGAGCAACAAATTACTAAAGAGGTGGCAGAGTTAGTAATGCCATATTCTGATTTTCAATTAGTAGTTAATTTTTGGAAAAATTTAGTAAGCAAAGATGCAGCCAAGGCCTTAGAACAAGTTAATGATTTAGTAGAACAAGGAATTGACTTACAAGATTTTACCGGACAAACTTTAGAATTTTTACGTAAAGTATTGATTTACAAAATTAATGGACGTTTAGAAGAATTAGAGTATCTAGATATTAGCCAGGAAATTCATCATGAGATTACCGGGTTATTAGATAAAGTTTCTGTTTCGGAGTTACAAAAAATGACAGAAATAATTATGGAGCAATTACAAAAATTGAAGTCTGCTCCGATCATGCAGTTGCCTTTAGAGTTAGTTGTAGTTGAAATTTGTTATACAGGGACTTCTGCTACGCCAGCTCCGCAGGAACCAAAAAAGACACCGGACTTGAAAATACCTCCAAAGATGAAATCACGAGTTCCACAAAAAAGTGAAGAGTCTACAGAGCCTAAAGTTGAGGGAGATGTAAACAAAGAATTATTTGCTAAGATAGAAAAGAATTGGGATGGGTTTTTAAAAGAAGTTAAGAAGGCGAATCATTCTTTGGCTATGACTATGGGAGTGGCTCATTTAGTAGAGATGCGAGGAGATGATTTAGTTTTAGGATTTAAGTATAAGTTTCATCAAGATCGTTTAGAAAGTATAGAAGTGCATCAGCAAGTGTTGAACTTATTAGAAAAATTTTATGGACAAAAGATATTATTGAAGGTTTTAGTTTCTGAAAGCTATGAAGATAAAGTACAAAAAGGGGAGAATATAGAGCAGCCAGATGAAGAAGAAATTGCCAATGTTTGGGATTTAGCAGTGAATAGCTTTGGGACAGAATAATAGTGGGGTGTCGCCAAGTGGTAAGGCAACGGATTCTGGTTCCGTTATGCGCAGGTTCGAATCCTGCCACCCCAGCATTATATTATACGAATAAATTGATATATGATATAAGATCCATAGAGGCATAGTAAGACTACGGCCTCTGATTTTTTTAAACGGTAATCTTTTCTAAATAACATTACCACAACAAAAGACATTAATAACAAGGCTGGTAAATCAAAGTAGAGAAATGGCTTACTAACTAAGAATCCAGAAATAGCTGAGCCGACTCCTAAAGTAAATAAAACATCATAAATGTTACTGCCCATTAAGTTTCCGACAACTAAAGACCCGGCTTTTTTTCGAATACCAGTTATAGTAGTGGCTAGTTCTGGTAAGCTAGTGCCTAGACCAACAATTAATACTCCAATAAAGGATTGAGCTAGGCCAAATTGTTCGCTTAAGCCAATGGCGCTATCAATGGCAAAGTCTGAGCCAACAATTAAGATTATAATTCCGCCGGCCAAGGAAAGGACGCTCCATAGTAAGTGCAAGGAAGGGCGTCTTTTTATTTTAGAGAAAACTTTTTCGTCTTTGTAAAGATAAAATAAATAGATTAAGTAGAAAATTATTAATACTCCGCCGTCGATCTGGGATATTTCACCATCTAAAGAAAGTAAAAATAAAATTACGACGGAGCCAATTAGAACCGAGCCATCTCGAAACAAGGTTTTTTTACTGGTTTTAAGAATACAGAGAAATCCAGCGATACCAAGAATTAAGCCAATTTGGCTCATACTCGTTCCCATGGTTTCGCCGATAATAATATCAGAGGTTTCAATTCCTTGGAGCCTGTCTACGGCCGCAGAAATGTCGATGAATAATTCTGGTAAATCGGTTCCTAAAGCAACGATGGCTAGGCCAACAAAAAGAGGGGATAATTTGAAGTGTTTGGCAAAATCTAAGGCTCCGCGAATAGTGAGTTCAGCACCTATCCACAAACCAATTAGACTAGCAATAAGTATTAAAAGATTCCACATAGTAAACTGTGGTTATTATAACATACTTTTTAATTTTCTTGTTTTTTGTTATAATATATACATGACTCCATTAATATACTCATTAATTGCCACAGCAATAGTTAGCTTGATCGCGTTGATTGGGATTGCTTTTTTGGCGATCAAGGATAAGTGGTTGAAAAAGATTTTATTGTTACTAGTTGGGTTTTCAGCTGGAGCGTTAATGGGTGGGGCTTTTCTTCATCTTTTACCAGAGGCAAGTGCAGAGGTGGGAGTGGAGAGTGCGGGGTTGGTGGTCTTAGTTGGTTTTGCTATTTTCTTTATTTTAGAACGAGTTTTAAATTGGCATCATTGCCATGAAGGGGAGTGTGATGTGCACACTTTTGCTTATACTAATTTAGTGGGCGATGGGATGCATAATTTTATTGATGGTTTAGTTATTGCCGCCGGGTTTGCAGTTAGTTGGGAGCTAGGGGTGGCGGCGACGATTGCAATTATTACCCATGAGCTACCTCAAGAGATTTCAGATTTTGGAGTATTAATTTATGCTGGGTTTTCTAAAATAAAAGCTTTAATGTTCAATTTTATATCTGCAGGGCTAGCTATTTTAGGGGCTTTAATTGGTTCTTTATTAGCTAATAGCTTAGAAGGGTTTGTGCCATGGTTATTAGCCTTAGCAGCTGGTGGGTTTATTTATATTGCGGCCTCGGACTTGGTTCCAGAAATTCATAAGGAGAGAAAATTAGTTAAATCTTTAGGATCTTTCGCGGTATTTGGCTTAGGAATTTTATTTATGTTTTTAGTTAGATTAATTTTTGAATAATGAAAAAGTTTTTAATATTATTTTTATTATTAGTTGCTCCGGTAACCCAGGCTGCGGATTGGCCAGCTAGTGACGGAACTGATATTGGAGGAAATTTAACCGCAGGCTATGAGCCAAGCGGGATTGTTTGGCAGGAAAGACTAGAGGAGCTTTTTTTAGTTTGGGATAATGGCTACATTAGCCAGATGGGGACTGATGGAACAGTGGATCAAACTACTTATTATGGAGGAGACTTTGAGGGTTTGACTTTAGCAGATAGTGATACTAATTATATTTATGTAGGTGTAGAAAGTCCGGATTCTATAAAAGAGTTTGATGTTTCAAGCTGGGAGTTTACAGGTAAAACCTGGGACCTAACTACTTGGATGACTGGAGCGGATAATCAGGGTCTTGAGGCCTTAACTTATGTAGATGGTTATTTTTATGCGGGTTTACAAGCAGACGGAAAGATTTATGTTTTTGATGTGGATTTAAATAATAGCGGAACTGTTTCCTGGGTACAAACTATTGATCCGCCAACAGGAATTAGCTCTGATATCTCTGGGTTGTATTATTCTGTGGAAACAGAGTATTTATACGCGGTTTATGATTCTAGTAATCTCTTAGTAGAGATGGAAACAGATGGTACAGAAATTGCGCGATATGATTTACCTGGTCAGGATCAAGAGGGGATTACTTTTAAAACTGATTGTGCTAGTAGTTTGTCTGATGTTTTTATTGCCCAAGATTCTGGAGAAGTAAATTATTATCAAAATTATCCAAGTACTTGCCTAGTAGAAGAAGAAGAGCCTGATGAAGAAGATCCCGAAGAAGAGGTTGACGAAGAAGTGACTGTTTCTGATGTGGAAGGATTAAAGAATGGGAAAATAAAATTAACTTATTCAGATAATTCTACTGAGAAGATGGTGGTTTTTGATATTACAGAAACAGTAAAAAATACTAAGGTAAAACAATTTCAAGATGATTATTATTTAGTGCTTCATCCCAGAGGTAAAAAAGTGGCTTTAGTAAATGTAAATACTAAAGAAGTGTTAAAAAAAGAGACGATTGCGACAACAAAAAAATATCCGCAGAATTCTTTAAAAGTAATGGAATTACAAGATAGAAATTTTGCAGTGGCTATTTCCCAAAAGAAGAGTAAAGTGCGGGTTTATATAGTGAAAGTTTTAATTAATCAAGAAAAATTTGGTAAAGATGCCCGGTTAATATTGACTGATTCTAAGGTAAAACCAAGTAGGGCTAGTAAATATAAGGAAAATAAGATAAAATTAAGAGGAACGAAGGGGAAATTGCGTCATACGTTAAAAGTTAATTATAAAAATAAAAAATATAATATAATAAAAACATGAAAGAAATAAAAAATGCGTTGTTCATCTTAGATGATAATGAACGCAAGGAAAGTATTGAAAAAATTATTGCTACTAGTACTCCAACTAGAGACTTCTTTTTGATGATTGCGGCAGCAAGTATTATTACGGCTCTAGGAATTTTAATTAACAATATTACAGTAGTTGTTGGAGGTATGTTGGTAGCGCCGATTTTGTCTCCGATTTTAGCCTTGGCCTTGGGAATTGAGATGGGTGACTTTAAACTTATTCGTCGGACATTGTGGGCAATGTTAAAGGCTGTTTTAGTGGTTCTAGGATTTGCGATATTGATTTCTGTGTTTGTGCCTCTAGAACTAACTGATAATGCAGTATTAAGTAATTTGGATCCTTCTTTAGAGTTTGGGGTAATTGCTTTAGTATCTGGTATTGCGGCTGCCTTTGCTTTAGCTAAAAAGAGTTTGTCCGAATCTCTTCCAGGAGTAGCTGTGTCTGTGGCTATTTTACCACCGCTGGCAGCTGTGGGCGTGGGGTTAAGTAATTTTGAATGGTTGATTATTAGAGACGGGTTAGAAATGTTTGCTATTAATTTGGTAGCTATTGTGGCTGCGGGAGTAGTGGTGTTTTCTTTAATGAGATTTTATTTACAACGGGGAGAAGCAGCTAAGGATTTAAAAGAAGAGGAGAAAATGCTTAAAAAGAAAGTAAAAGATGAAGATATTGCTTGATACCACTGAGCGTGGGATAATTTATATTAATGATGAGAAGTTTGTAAAAGATACAGATCAAATTTTGTTTTGCTTGCAAGATTATTTGAAAAAACAAAAATCTTCGTTTGAGGATATAGAAAAGATGGGAATTATTACTGGAACTGGATCATTTACGGCTTTGAGACTAGCCGCAGTACTAGCTAATACCCTGGGATATGTTAAGAATATTGAGTTGTATCAGTTTAAAGAAGGGGAGAGGATTAACTGGGATAAAAAGCCAGTGAAGATGATAGATCCTGATTATGGTAAGAAACCTAATATAAGCTCGCCCGTGCGGTTCGCAAAGCGAAACGCCCAGGGTAAGCCAAAAAAATAAGCGCTCCCAGTCCTCGAAAAGGGTGCGCTCTCTAGGCCGCGGTTTTCGCGGCTTTTTGTTTCTCTCTCCAGCGTTGGTAGTGCTTGAAGCATCTGCCGCGAGCACGGACTGGATCGTTGCAGCCAGGGGCTTGGCATTGATCACGTGGAGGAGGTGGGAAGCTTGGTAGCCTTCCTTCTACCCAGTCTTGGTAGTGTTTTTTGCAAAATCCCTTAGCGCGGTGCTTGTTCAGGCATCCGGGGATTTTGCAAATTCTCCAAGGATGGGGTTTTCCTCTTGCTTCCCAGCGACGGTAACAGCGGATGCATAGTCCATTTACTCGGGCCGGATTTGAGCAGCCTGGGTATTTGCAGAAGTGTTGCCTGATGACCAGGGTCCAGTCTGCGAGACCATTGTATTGAACAAGGATTTGGTAGTGCTCAGAGCAATAGCCATGACCCTCAGGTTCTTGGTCGCAGCCATGGATTCCGCACATTGGCTTATGGATGATGATGGCGGGGATGTTGCGGAGGGCGACCTGGCGACTGCGTTCCCAGTTGTGGTGGTTGGCTATAAGATCCGGGGAGGGTCTCCAGTTTGCTGGTTTTCCTCTTTTTACCCATTGTCGGTAATGAGGATTACAATAGCCATTGGCGCGATGCTTGTTTTGGCAATGAGTGACAATACAGCGGCGCTTCATTCGGCGGGGCTTCCAGTTGTCAGGGTAGCCAGCTCGCCGCCATTGGTGGTAGTGGCTTAGGCAATAGCCTTTACCATGGTGCTTTCGGCCGCATCCAGGCACAGTGCAAAGACGCATGGTTAGCTCCAAAGGTGCAAAGTTATAAAAATGAACCGGTTATATCTTAATATATTTTGCTAAAAAAAGCAAAAAAATAGGCCCAAGAGCAGTCACGGGGACAGCTCCTGGGCGGGGCAACTCTTGATGCATGCGTCTAGGTTGACGCGAGTCGCGTGTCTAGCACTGCATGATCAGGGTGGTGACGACAGGGTCGTTGTCGGTGGCGGTTCCCGTGGAGATGGGTGCCGAGGACGTGTTGAGGTTCGTGACAATCAAGGTGTTTTCCCTTTTTGGTGATAGCTCGGGCACAGGCTGCGCTAGAGCTCCATGACGTCGGAGGAGGAGTCGGAGCGGGAGTTGCCGGTGTCGTTGGCGTTGCTCACGACGGAGGAGGCGACGGCGTCGATACACGAGACCAGGTGATCGGCGTCGTTGCTCAGGACGGTGGAGATCAGGGCGATGGGCGTGACATTCAGGGGGCACCTCCAAAGAGTGCGTTGTCGAAGCTCGGGACTGAGCTTTTTTATTATACTATAAATTTTATTTATCCACAATTAGAGATTGAAAATTTGCAAAAAAGGTAAAAAATAAGCATAAAATAGGTTTTTTGATTAGTGGGAGAGAATGTTTGACCAGAGACAAAAAGTGGTGTATAATGGATCTAAGAGGTAAGATGTGGAAAAAAGTGGGGAAAAAGCAGGTCAAAAGGGGATAACTTACCTAAAATTAGCCAAAAGGCTAGGAAATAATTAATTTTTGTATTCACTATGTTTATCGGTGAGTATTCTCACAATTTAGATGATAAAGGCAGATTAGCAGTTCCGTCTAAGTTTCGGGGTGATTTAGCTACTGGAGCAGTAGTAACCCGCGGTTTAGACAACTGTTTATTTTTATATACCAAAGAAGAATGGGAAAAATTAGCTGAAAAATTAGCCAATTTACCAATATCTCAGAAAAATACCAGGGCTTTTGCTAGATTAATGCTAGCTGGAGCTATGGATGTAGAACTAGATAAACAGGGGAGGGTGGTTTTACCTGATTATTTGCGTGAATATGCTGATTTAAACAAGAAAGTAGTAGTAACAGGGCTGTATAGCCGTTTAGAAATCTGGGACGACGCTAAATGGAAGGAATACAAGAAGGATACAGAAAAAGATAGCGGAGATATTGCCGAGGCTTTAGGTGAGCTAGGCGTTTAGCCATGTTTACTCATGAGCCGGTTTTATTAGAAGAGGTAATTGAAAATTTAGAGTTAAAGCCAGGAGATGGGGTAATTGATGGAACTTTAGGCGGAGGGGGACATAGTTTGGAAATCTTAAGGAGGATTATGCCAAGCGGTCGCCTGATCGGTTTTGACCAAGACCCAGCTGCTATTAAAGCAGCTAAAGAAAACTTAAAAGAGTTTTCAGAGAATTTGGAACTAATAAATGATAATTATAGAAATTTAAAAGATTATGGGAAGCAATTGGACTTACTACCAAAGACTAGCGGTATTTTACTTGACCTTGGTGTTTCTAGTTACCAAATCACGGGCAGCCGAGACCGGGGGTTCTCTTTTAAAGGAAGCCAAGAACCTTTGGACATGAGAATGGATCCGCGGATGGAAAAAACAGCTGCGGACATTCTAAATCATTATTCAAAAGAAGATTTAAAAAAAATATTTAGAGAATACGGAGAAGAGGATAGAGCAGGATTAATTAGTAAGAGAATAGTAGAAAATCGACCATTTAAAACAGTTCAAGATTTAGTAGAGATAATTCCTAGTCGAAGAAGCCGAATTCATCCAGCCACTAAGACTTTTCAAGCTTTGCGAATAGAAGTAAACGATGAGCTAGGAGCTTTAGAAGAATTTTTACCTCAAGCTATAGATTTATTAGATAAGGGCAGTAGGTTAGTAATCATCACATTTCATTCTTTAGAGGATCGGATCGTTAAACATTTTTTCAAAGAACAAGCTAAAGATTGCGTTTGCCCACCACAGTTTCCAGAATGCAGGTGCGATAAAGAACAATTAATAAAAATAATAACTAAAAAGCCAATTATTGCCTCGGAAGAAGAGATTGAGAGAAATCCGAGATCTCGCAGCGCTAAGCTGAGAGTAGTAGAAAAAATATAACGCCGGGCTCGTCGGGAGACTCGCCGTCTTTACCAGCTAAATGTTTAAAAGATCAAGAGCCCGAGTCTCCTGACGAGGGAAGTAACAATAATATGTCCAAGTTTATCCTGTTTTCCAAATTGAATCGTAAAAAAGAAAAGACTGTTTTGAAAGTGAGAGACAGCCGCTGGTATTCTTTTATGCAAAATCAACATAAGTTTTTAAATATTTTAATGATCGCCTTGGTCATTAGTTTAGGCGTAAGCTATCTTTTTTCAGTAAACCAAACTGCGAGCCGGGGATTTGAGGTTTCTTCTCTTGAGGAGGAGGTAGAAACATTGGTTCAAGAAAACAAAAAATTAGAATTAGAAGCCTCTGAATTACTTTCTATGGGAAATGTGCGAGAGGTTAGTGAAGACATGAATTTAGTACCAGTAGAAAGAGTAGAATATCTAAGAGATTCAATGGTAGCTTTAAGTGAATAAAAATTATTATAAAAAAAATAGATCAAAAAATAAAAAAGGGATCAGGAACATAGATCGCCTTCATATTTTAACGTGTGTTTTTGGACTAGTAGCCGCTTTAGTAATAGTGCGGTTATTTAATTTACAAGTTTTACAACATCAGTTTTACGAGGCTTTAGCTTCTGGGCAACACGAGCTTTATCAAAAACTTTTTCCAGATAGAGGCGAGGTTTATGCTCAAGACCCTTATGCTGAGGATGGAACTTATAAAGTAGTGACTAACCGGGATTTTAATTTGGTTTATGCTAATCCTTCTAAAATAGAAAATCCAGAAGAAGCGGCGGAACAAATTTATGCTATTTTGAATTTAAATAAAGAAGAAGTGCTAGAGCGTTTGAGCAAAGAAGACGATGTTTATGAACCTTTAAAAAGTAAGGCCACTGATTTTGAGGTAGAGGCGGTTGAAGAATTAGAATTAGCTGGAATTGGTTTTAGAGAAGAGAGTTGGCGTTATTATCCAGAGCGTGAGGCCTTTTCTCATGTCACTGGGTTTTTGGGTTATAGCGGAGACCAAAAAAAAGGACAATATGGAGTAGAAGGATATTTTGAAGAAGAGCTAGCTGGAACTCAAGGAGAGTTGCGAACAGAGCAAGATGCGGGAGGTCGGTTTATTGCCGTGGGGGATTCAATGGTCCAAGAAGCAGAAGACGGCAAAGATTTAATGTTGACCATTGATAAAAATGTTCAGTATTATGCTTGCGAGAAATTAGCTGAGTCTGTAGAAAAGCATGGAGCTAAAAAAGGATCGGTTATTATTGTGGAGCCAGAGACTGGAAAAATTATGGCTTTGTGTAATTATCCATATTTTGACCCTAATGATTATTCTGATGTTGATGATATCAATGTTTTTGTAAATTCCGCGGTGACGGATCAATACGAGCCAGGGTCTGTGTTTAAGACTTTTGCTTTAGCTTCGGCTATGGATTTAGGAAAGATTGGTCCAGAGACAACGTATACAGATACTGGGTCTGTGGAGATCGGGCCTTATACGATCAAAAACTCTGATGAAAAGTCTCATGGAACAGTAGATATGAATTTTGTTTTGGCCGAGTCTTTAAATACCGGTTCTATTTTTGCGGCCAGAGAAGCAGGTAATGAAGGGTTTTATAATTATGTTAAAGATTTTGGATTTGGAGAGACCACTGGAATTGAATTGGCCGGAGAAATGGATGGAGATTTAACAGGGTTGGCGAAATTAAAAGATATTTATACAGCTACTGGTTCTTATGGGCAAGGATTAACTGTAACTCCAATGCAATTAGTAATGGCTTATGCGGCCATTGCCAATCAGGGAACTTTGATGAAGCCTTATTTAGTAGATAAGTTAGTTTATCCGTCTGGATATATTGAGGAGAATTATCCAGAGGAAGTGCGCCAGGTTTTAGAACCGCAAACTGCTAGGGTAATGTCGGCCATGCTAGTAAATGTTATTGATTCTGGGCATGCAGCTAGAGCTGGGGTAGATGGTTATTTTATCGGTGGTAAAACTGGAACGGCTCAGATTCCAGATGAAGATGGTTCTGGTTATCATAAGCATCGACATAAAGATACGTTTGTGGGCTATGGGCCGATTTCTAATCCAAAGTTTGTGATGCTTTGCAAGATCGACGAACCGCAAGACGTGTTGTGGTCTGCCTCTTCTGTAGCGCCTCTTTTTGGAGACATTGCTAAATTTTTAGTTAATTATTATCATATTCCTCCTGATAGAGGATAAAAATTTATGAAGAAATTATTAGAAAAAATATTATTTAAGTTAAGTCGGGCGATTTTAAAAAAATACAAACCAGAAATTATTGGAATTACTGGGACGGTGGGGAAGACCTCGACTAAAGATGCGATTTATACAGTGTTAGAAGCAAAGTTTAAACGAATTAGGCAGAATATTAAGAATTATAATAACGAAATTGGAGTGCCGTTGACTATTATTGGGGTAGACACAGGAGGAAGTAATATTTTTAAATGGTTTTATATTATTTGTAAGGCTTGCTTGATGATTGTTTTTCCAGTGAGGTATCCCAAGATGCTTGTTTTAGAAATGGGAGTTGATCATCCAGGAGATTTAAGTTATTTATTAAAAATGGCGCCGGTAAATGTAGGAGTGGTGACCGCGATTGGAGAAGAAAGCCCAGTACACGTAGAATTTTTTAAAGATAAGGCCCAGTTAGTTAAGGAAAAAACAAAGATGCATACTTTGTTGAAGAAAGAGAATTGGGCGTTGGTTAATTTAGATGATCCAGAATTAAAAGGAGTAGAAACTAAAGCGCAGAAAATAACTTATAGTGTAAAGGAAGAAGCAGACATAGTAGCTACAGATATTAAGATGAAAGGTTTTGAAGGATTAAATTTTAAGGTGCAGCATAACGGAAATGTGGTGCCGTTTTTTCTACCTAAAGTAGTGGGGTTACCACAGGTTTATTCTACTTTAGTGGCTGCGGCTGTGGGGCTGGCTTATGAAATGAATTTAGTGGAAATTTCTGAAGCGATGAAAAATTATAAAGCGCCTAAGGGAAGGCTTAATATGTTGCCTGGAATTAAAGAAACGGTGTTGATTGATGATAGTTATAATTCTTCGCCTAAAGCGTGTCGAATGGCTTTAAATATTTTGTCTCAAACTCCAAGCGAGGGTCGGAAGATGGCTTGTTTAGGAGACATGGCTGAGCTAGGTAAATATACTGAAAGAGAGCATAAGTTAGTTGGAGAGGACGTGGCTAGCTTTGGATTTGATTATTTGTTTTGTGTTGGTGAAAAAGCTAGAGATATTGCCAGAGGGGCGAAGAAAGCAGGAATGAGTGAAGATAATATTTTTGAGTTTAAAAATTCTGTAGAAGCTGGGCGGTTTATTCAAGATAGAATAAAACAAAAAGATTTACTTTTAATAAAGGGTTCACAGAGTGTGCGGATGGAGAAAGTAGCTAAAGAATTAATGGCCGAGCCTATGCGGGCGGCTGAATTATTGGTTAGGCAAGGACAAGGATGGGAATAATAGGGCTAATTGCAGGGCTAGGTTATTTTTTTGGGAATGTATTGCTTTCCCGAGAAAAAACTTATGGTTGGATAATAAAAATTATTGGTGGTATTTTTTGGATTATCTTTTTATACCAAAACGAGAATTTTATTTTTATGGCCGCTACCATCATGGTGGTTAGTGAGATGTTTTATGGTTTGTACAAGTGGCTGAAAAATAAAAAGAATAAGACTACTAAAATAGATATAGTTTTTAATATTTTATCTGTGTTAGTGGTGGTAGGGGTAGTTGGTTATTTTGCTCTTAGCAGATTATTTTCAGCAGGTTATGCTTTGGAAACAATTATTGTAGTAGCTGAAGTGGCCGGAACAATTTTATTAGCTCAGAGAAATGTTTTGGGCTGGTATTCTTATATCGTAATGAGTGCGTGTGCTAGTATTTTAGTTATCTTTTTAAATGATAGCCCTGCCGTTGTTTTAGGTATTTTAGAATTTAGCTCTATTTTCTTTTATATTCAAGGAATTAAAAGGATGAAAAAGGCTTAATTTACCAGCTTCCGCCGCCTCCGCCGCCAGAGCCACCACCAGAGAATCCACCGCCGGAAAATCCGGATGATCCGGACCAGCCGCCAGAAGAAGTGCCACCGTAGCTGCCACCAGGCCTGGAAACAAAAGTTCGAGTTGAGGATCTATTAAAGCCGCGTAAGGAGCTATTAAAAGAATTAAAGTTCATAGCAGTGGTGCCAGTGTACCAATTTGGAGGGTCCATGTCTAAGCTTTTAAATTGCTTAGCCCAATCTTTTTCTACGTCTAAGGCAATAGCGTAGGGTAAATATTTTTCGTATAAGTCTTTATAATTCTTTGGAGAGTATAAGCGTTCTAAGCGGTAGCGTTCAGCATGTTGTAAATACATTTTAAAGCCTAGGATTTGTTCAAGCATTAAGGCGCCTTTTTTGCTTCGTTTAGGCATTAGGAGCATGACAATGATCATTTGAACAGCTAAGATGGCGCCTACGCCAATATACCAAACGCTAACCAAGGTGATGCCGGCAGCTAGGCCTCCGGCAAAGATGAAGATGCCAAAGATTACAGCTAAACTAATATAAGTAGCCCTGGAATGATCAGGTCTTTTTTTGTAATAGCCGCCGCTAACAACTAGATCGTACAAGCTGTCTTTTATTTTTGGTAAGTCTAAATAAAATTTGTTTTTTAAAGTAGAAAGCTTTATTTTCTTTTCGTCTTTATCAAACAAGGCTTTCCATATTTTTTTCTCAAAGCGAGAAAATGTTTCGTTAGGAAGGTCTTTTAGTTTGTGTAAATAATAATCTTTTTTATCTAGTTTTTCTATTTTTAAACATCCTTCTGTGGCAAAGCGGATAATAGTAGAAGTGATGTCGTGCATATGGGCTTTATTATCAACGATGACTCCGATTTCTCCAGGAGTGAGGCCAGATGGTGGTTCGTAGATGGGATAAATTGATCCGCGGCCTTCTGGGTCTTTTCCCCTCTTATACCACAATAAAGTTAATAAGGGAGAAAAGATTAGTAAGAGAAGAAGGGGAATGCCGATTTCTAGAAAATAAGCCCAAAGAGTTTTTTCTAAGGTAATATTTAGAGTTTCTGTTTCTCCAGCAGTTAGGTCAATAGTAGTAGTGTAAGTTTTGTATTTAAATTCTTTGATTTTTATTTCGTATTGGCCAATTCCAAGGCGAAAGGTTTGAGGTGTGGTTTGGTAGTCTTCTGTTTCGTCATTAATGTAAATGTCAGCGTAGCTGGGATCAGAGTCTATTTTTAATACGGCTGGAGTTTGAACTAAGTCTTTAGCAAATCCAGCGACAATAGTTAGTCCTTCGTTAATTGCTAAGCCAGCAGTGGTTTCATAGAAAAATTCGTTGTCTTGGGTTTTGTAGCTGTCGCAGTAAGAGTAGGTGCTGGAAAAATAACCAGTGTAGCAAGTGGCTTGGTTTTCATCAGTGGTGCTTCCTTTGGGGATGGTTACTCGGGCGCTAGCGTAGCTTATGGGAACGTCCCAGTAGTTGCCAGTCGCGTTCCAATAAAGTTCGTCCCAGGTTTCAAAAGGGTTAATTACATTGTTGACGGTATAGGTGATGTAATACCAGTGGGTGCCGGTAATATATTTATCTGGGTCGCCGATTTGTAAAGTTTTGTAGTAGTAGCCAGATTCAGTGTATTGATAAGGTTGTTGGTTTTCGTCTGTGACGCTTAAGATTTTCACATCTAGAGTGACTTCGTCTATGCCAGTGCCATAGACCATGGGAATGTCGCGGAAAATACCATGGCGATCTAGGGTGCCAAAGTCGTATTCAATGGCTTCGGTAACCGTAATAGAAGCGTCTTGGTTAACGGTTATGTCAGTTAAAAATTGGTTTATTTCTTCGGCAGAAACGCCAAAAGGAATAATTAAAAAGATGAGGGATAATAATATTTTTTTCATATATTTTGTGTTTTTAATGCTGTTTTTATTATACCATTTTTAGCTAGGTATTGACAAAAATCAATAAGTATGCTATGGTGGGTTGTTCTATTGTGTGCCACAAGTGTTCCACGAGATACCCGAGGAGGGGATCATGAGTAAGAGGCAAATGCGAGTCATCGACGAGCGGACGATCAAGGATGACTACCTGGTTGAGTTCATGGCCATGGATCCGGTTCCAGATGGCTGGGCCATCCTCGTTCTCAACGGCGAGGTTCTGCGGATCAATGAGCAGGGTACGAACTGTTTTCACGCCTGTGCCCGGGCCCTGGTGTCCATCATGGTCCTCGAGGACTTGGACTACAACATGGGTGATGCCCTGGTCTATCCCGATCGTGGGGCCTTGATGAAGGATCGTCATTCTCGGACGATCGAGGAAGTCATTCAGGGGATAATTGAGAGCCCTCTGTTTGTAGGTGATTTCCAGGCCCTGCTCGAGACCAAGGCCTACGAGATGCGCCATCGCCTGGAGTAGCTGGTTCGAACCCAGTGCTCAGGTCCCGACCATGTGTTACCTCACCGAGGTAGCCGTGGTCGATTTTTTTTACGTAAAAAAAGAACCCCCGAGCGCTAAAGGCGGACGGAGGCGTGGTCGAGTCTGTCGCTCCAGAACCACTCCTTAAGGAGGTGGTCGTAGCAGAGGTTTCCGGAGAAACCGAGTATGCGGAGCTGGGCGGCCAGGCGGTCGATGTTGATGGGCATGATGTCGATGGTGCATCGCCATTCATGGCCCTTGGGTTCTACTGGGAACTTGAACTCGCGGCTTTGGAAGTAGATGTACTTGGCCAGTTCGGGGTAGTAGGTGTGAATGACCCGCTGGATGTTGTCTGGGGTGATTTCTGCCCGGATGGCTTGGCCAGTGAGGTTGTGAGACCGCCCTCTGATGGGGTGTTCTCTGATCCCGACGATCAGGAGGTCAGGCCTGTCTAGGGTGCTGCCGTGGAAGAACCTGAGGCCCTGGAGAAGGGTGGGGTTGAGTCTGCGGGGCATGAGGCCTCCGAAATGTGCGAAAGGTTGATGTTAATGTTTTACCTTATTTTTAGATTTTTGTAAAGAAGTGCTATATAAAAATAGCCGGCCTCATTGCTGAAAACCGGCCTTACTTCTATCCTCTGAGAAACCAGTACTCATGATAAATTCCTGGTTTTTGAGAAGAGGGAATTAGAATTCCTGTTCTATGAAAACCAGCTTTCTGAGCAATAAGGATAATTCCCAGATTGTCGTCTCGCATTCTAGTCAGCACGAGAAAGTTCTGGAAGCTACTATCGATAATTTCAAGAAAGCGCTTCCTAAGTAGGGTGCCAATACCACGTCCTTGCAAAGATGGGGAAACCATTACTTCTCGTTCCCAAATTATGGTTACTTGCCTTACTTGAGCAAAGGAGAATAAAAGATCGCCCCTTTCCTCCTTCAGTTGTTCCAATGTTGGTAAGTCCCACCAAAGAGCTCCGGCTACTGTGCCGCCTACTTCGATCACGATACATTGAAAGCCATTTTTAGTAATACAGGTTTGCCATCTGTTAGAAATCTCTTTAACTGAGAGATTTTCATACCATGGAAAACCAGTAAAAGCTTCCTGGTAGATTTTTTGGACGATGGTAGTGTCTTGTTGTTGAAAAGAACGAATTTTTGAACTCATTTGAGCCCTCCTTTATTATCTGTTTTTAGGGGTTGTTTATTTTTTTCATTTTGTAACAAAGTTTATCGGAATATTGTCCCACTAATAGAGGATAGAAAGTCTCTCCATTGATTGTTGTTTTTTTAAAATCTTTTATTTTTTTTGTCTGGATATTTTTTTTCTTTAAATTTCCATAAACTTCAAAAATATTTTTTTTATTTTCATTTTTATATTTTTTTAATATTTTTATAATAATATTTTCTAGTTCTTTTTTTATTTTTTTAGAATTTTTTGGTCCACACTCTATTTCTAATCCGCAATTAACATATTCTGTAATCGGGCCACAGTTTCTTTTTTTGCCGGATTCCCAAATAACAATGTTGTTAATAGGCAGGGAATTAGCTAAGCGCATATTTTTTTTAGTTGGTTTAGTAATTATGGTAAATATTCCGGTATTAGAAACTGTTTCATGAATATCGATGATATACTTATAATTTTTTAAAATTTTATTTAACTCATAGGCTCTTTTTTTCTCATAATACCTAGAATATTTTTTGCCCGGCATAATTCGATTTAAATCAACATCAATAAATCTTTTATTTCTAGAGAAAGCTTTTTTATTAGCTATTAACCAATTAAAATCTAATTTTTTATTTATTTTTTTTAAAATTTCTACGCCGATTTTTTCATCCCCATGGGTAGCGGCTACAAATAATATGTCTTTGTTCTTAAGCATCTTTTTACTTTTTAATTAATTTAATAGCTTTTTCTACAGCTTCTAATGGTGTTTTAGAGGATTCAATTTTTATTCTTTTTCTAGCATCCAGGTATTCCCCAGCTAATTTATCGCTCCAGCCTCCGCTTCCTTGTAATACCACTACAGGAATATTAGCTTGATAGGCAATAGCTATTTCAGTTAAAGTTCCAGACCCCCCATTAATAGCAATAATAGCATCGCAACTTAGAACTAGAGCTAGCTCGCGTCCGCCGCCTCGTTCCATGCCGCTAGTAATAACTACATCGACGTTTTTTTCAACAATGTCTAAGCCCTTGTTATAGGTGATGCCGATAGTTAATCCACCAGCTTTTTTAGCTCCGCGGCAAGCTGCAGTAGATAAGGAATCGAAATCTTTTTCTGCTCCAAAGATTAAAGTGGCATTGTTTTTAGCTACATAGTAGCCGATTTTTTCCGCATTGTTTTCAAATTTTTTAGCGTATTTTAGGTCTGCGGCTGAACCCATTACGCCAATTTGTAATTTTCGCATAATTTTTTATATTAATTATTATTAATTTTTAAAAAGGATGGGGCGAGTCGACCAGCTAATTATATAGCATGATGTCGACCCGCCTTTGCTGTTACAGGTGTTTTCGAAGAAGATCTACGAACCTTTCGCCGTTGATTGGGAATCCGACCATTGGTCGAGATAGATCCCGACAGAGCACTGGTCGGTTCGAGGCTTGCTCGATAGCTTCCCATAGCTTCACGCTCTGGGCGATGCAAAAGAGAGAGTATTCGACTTGATCTTTTTCTGGAATCGAGGCCCAGTTTGGATCGCCAAACGGTTTGATGTAGGGTACCCCCCAGATCAAACTGTCGGTATCCACTAGGGTTCGCCCACAGCTTGGAACACCGAGGAAGAAGTCTCGTTCGCAGACTTGATCGATGACCTCGGAGTAGTAGCGTACGCAGTGCACCTCTAGGCCTTCGACTTCTAAGCGATTAACACCTTGGCCCACTCCAACTGCGGTGTAGACTAGGGGCACGCGTATTCCTATTTCTTGAAGCCTGTTGCGTACTTTACTGATCAGACCGCCTGTGAAGATGACGTCGTCGATCAGGGCGATTTCTTTAATTCCGGAAGCAACGACTTTTTGTAGCTGTTTTTCTAGGGGAGCTTCGCCTGCTCGTTGGCTAATGCCCAGGTCTTGGAAGTGCTGATCCACGGTCCTAGTTAGACTCAAGTTGAGCTGACTGGGGAAGTAGACTCGATCCAGAGACACCGGTTTAACCCCTGCTTTTTCAACCATTTGATGCAGATTTTTTTGAAGTTCGTCTGCTGTCAAATAGATGAAGTTAGGAAGCAGTTGGATCATCATTTTGGCGTAGGTTTGTCTCAGCTGGTCGAAGAATTTTTGGTTGGGAATCTGGAATCCACGCTCTTGGGCCCATTGAGCCAGTAGAATGTGAATATCCTGAGAAACGACGTAGGGATGATGAATGCTCATTTTTTTCTCTAAAGAGCAGGCTTTCCAAAAGCGAAAAGCCCCTTCTATGATTTCTCATGAGAAGGGGTAGGGTGAATATTTTAAAATAATATCAACACAACCTCTGCTCACGAGAGAAGAGAGTGTGATGATGAAGTTGTGATAGATTATTTAAAGTCATATAAATATTAATAATAAAAATACACCCCAGACGGGGTGTTAATTAGGACAAATTAAACCACATCTGGCAAAGCTAGAAGTGGATGTGATGGTTAATTTGTGCTTTTAAATTTTTCATACAAAGGTATTATAGCGTAAAACAAAGATTTGTCAAATTTAGAAAAATAGTATAAGATAAATATGAAAATAGCGAAGGAGCAAATTTAAGTATTTTCATAAACATCATGAGCACAGAGTTTGCTTCCAAAAAAATCTTAGTCTTATATTGTGGAGGCGGAGATTTCAACAAAGATTTAAAAGAAAACGAGCTAGATAAATGGCTGGACGACTTTTTAGAATTACAAATTTTAGCCCAAGTTGCAGGCGAGTTTATTTATTCTGGGCCAGGGTCGGAAATTAGCATGGATTACTGGACTAAGCTAGCTGAGATAATTAGTGAGAAATATAAGGATTATGACGGTTTTGTGGTTACTCATGGAGTAGATAATGTTTTATATAGTGCGAATATGCTTAGCTGCATGTTACAAGGCTTGGGTAAGCCGGTGATTTTTACTGGTTCAGCTAAAGCAGTACATGTTGAAGGAGTAAAAGAAAAAGGATTAGAAAATATTTTTAAGAAATATAGTCCCTTAGGGTTAAACAATAATTTAGTTAATGCGGTTCAAGCTGGAACTATGTCTGTGCCTGGCGTTTCTTTGCTTTATGATGGACATTTAATAAAAGCTGATAAGGCTGAATTTAATTTGACTAGCGATACTATATTCAAAGGAGAGTCTTTAGGAGATGTTAATTTTGGGTTTAATCTTAAAGCTGAAAAAGAGTTAGTGAACACAAATTTTAATTTAGTAAAGGACTTTGAAAAAAAGATAAAAATTATTGATTTAGACTTAGTAAATAAACCAGATTTAGATTTTACAGGTTATAAAGGAGTGGTAGTGAGAGGATATTTAGAAGATAAAGAATTAAAGCTAGACACAGATTTGCCAATTTTAGTTTTAGGACAGGGAAATTATGAAGAGCGTGATAATTTGATAGTGTTGAAGGATTATACGTACGAAGCTGGAGTGTGTAAGTTCATGTGGGCCTTAGGACAGACAACAGATTTAGATAGGCTTAAACAGTTAATGAAGCAAAGCCTATGTTAAAAGTATACTTACAAGATCCAATTAAATCTGGGGCAGCTGAGCTAGTAAAAGCTTCAGGAATTACGCTTTGGGAAAAAGTAGAAGACGTTGATCTTAGTTCTTTAACTCATCCGAGCTTGGGGTTGTTAGAAAAAGCCGATGGAATTATTTTAGAAGTGACCGAGTCTAGTGATCAGCTTAATTATATTTTAGCCCAAGCGATTTTACAGCAAAAGCCGACTTTATGTTTGTATAAAAAAAATAAAGAGCCTAGATATTTATTAAGCCACCTAAAACGTAAAGGAGTGCCTAAATGCATTGAGATAAAGGCTTATTCTGATAGCACCCTAGATGGCCTAGTAAGTAAGTTTTTAAGGGGATTAGGCGATATGTCAGAGGTTAATGAGAAACCTAATATTAAGTTTACCTTGCGGATTACAGAAAAAATTGAGCGTTATTTAGATTACAAAGCCAAGCAAGAAAAAGTTAATAAAGCAGATTTATTACGAAAATTAATTGAAAAAGAGATTAATGATGACGACGGCTATGATAGCTAGGGCCGTCTGTTGATATTTTTTGTTGTTAATATAATTATTATTTAATAGGGTAAAACCCTATTTTTTATTTTGGGCCGTCGCGAAAATCCTGGGGAAGAAGAGGGGTGAAATCCATTGACTCTTAAGTCAGGTTTGATAAAATTAAATTGAAAATAGAGACGTCTTTCGTAAGAGCGGCGTCTTTGTTTTTTTCAAGGGATGAGTTTACAGGTCTGAGGGCGAGAGCTTGCCTTAATCTAAAGTTTTTCTTTCAGACATAAAAACCTACTCATCCCTAGTAAGAATTAATAAATTAAATATCCGTGGCGTTTTGTTTAACAAACCGCACGGACAAGAAAAACATGGATTTAAATCAAGTGAATCTAATTGGCCGATTAGTCGGTGACCCAGAAGTGAATAAACTTGCCTCTGGTCAGACAGTAGCTACGTTTTCTTTAGCTACTAACAAGCGTTGGAAAGACGCAAAATCAGGTGAACAAAAAAAGAGTTCACAATTCCATAAGATCAAGGCTTGGGGCAAGCTTAGTGAGATTGTAGCTACTTACTTAAAGAAAGGTGATTTGATTTATGTGGAAGGCACTATTGAGTACAACCAATGGGAAGACAAAGAAGGTCAGAAGAAGTATTTTACAAATATTATCATGAAAAACTTGAGAATGTTGGGCGGAAAGCCTAAAGAAAAAGAAGAGGAGTTAGCAGAAAAAACGGAAATTGTAGAAGAAGGGACTCCCTTTTAATAGATTGCTCTTTTCAAAGGAGATTATTGCAAGATAGATTCGGGGTAGGTAGGGCTCATTTTAATTCGCTTACTTACCCTGGATGTGTCTTTAAAAATGTGTTAATATAAATAAGCTATGAGAAATAATAATACACAACCTACAAATCAAAATCTTTTAGAGGCTATTAATAAAATAGATAAGAGGGTTAATGGTATAGAAGTTAATAATTCTTTAATTTTACAAGCTATTGGTCAGTTTTCTACAGAAACTGATCAGAGATTTGATGGTATGGAGGACAGATTAGCTACTTTAGAAAATGGTCAGGAAGAAATAAAATTAAGAATAGGTAATAAAGCTAATGCTATGGATTTAAAACAATTAGAAAGAAGAGTAGATTTGTTAACTACTAATTAATATTGATTATGTACGTTAGAAAATGTGATAAATGCAAAGAAGAGATTAACAGGATGGATGTATTACACGTTCGCTATTCTTTTTGTCAGGAAGTTGATTTATGCAGTAAGTGTGGAGAGGCGATAATTAGAGTTTTAAATGATAACAAGTTGTTACAAGAAAGGTAATTATTACAGATAGTTTAAGGCTTAAGATTTAGGCCTTAGGAATTTGCAATAATCTTCAACACTTTCGATCAGAAGGCTGTTCTTCTGGTTGATACTCAAACCGCAAACAACCTATGGAGGTTTTCAATGCGGTGGTTCGACATGGTGCGTGTGCTCCTGGTGGGTGCGCTGGTGTGTGTGTTCGGCTGTGCCCACGAGGGCGAGTCCAGCAACTACTACGACACGGGCGGCAGCTTCAACGCCTATCAGGTCGCTCTGGCCTGGTGGGAGACCGAGGATTCCCAGGTTCTCGAGCTCATCGAGACCGACGAGCAGCTCGAGGAGGTTCTCCTCATCTTGGTCGAGTGGGAGAACGAGGTGGATGCTCTCAGCAAGGGCGGCGGTGGACTCTCCAACTGCGGAGGTTGGTGGGGAAATTACAACTTCGCTGGTCTGGCTGAGTACAAGGCAGCGAGCTACGTCTACTACTGGTCTCCCAACTGCTATATGAGCGAGCGGGACAACGCCTGTGGTGGCGACGGTGATAACCTGGTCAGCTTCTGGCTGGGCCCTGACTATCGGTCGAGTCAGTCAGGATATCGTGTTCATGGTACTTCGGCCAGTGTTCGAGCCTTCCTTTGGGCCAAGGGCGGTGGTTCATTCCGTCAGTACGAGAGCAATGCCTACGGTGCCTGGTACGCGAATGCCTACGTGTGTCTCCCGACCTACCTCAATGCGAACAAGCTTCGCTTTGGTCGGGACTACTAGCTGTGTTAGTGGGGGCGGAATCAGCAATGATTTTGCTCCCTAGCTTTTTTTTAAATAATAAGATATTATATATAAATAATTAATAAAAAATTATGAAAAAGAAAATATTAGCAGGTGTTTTAATTATCGTAGCATTTATTGTAACTGTTTATTTTATTTTTAATGATAGAGTAAAGTATAATGCAGATGCTTCAGACTTAGAATGGCCAAATGGAGCAGTTTTAATGGTGGTTCAAACAGGAGTAACTAGTGATTATTTAGCTAATTATATTTTAACTAGTGATGGAGAGCAAAGAAATCTTTTTAGTAGTGATTCAGTTTATGAATTTTTATCTCCAAAGAGAATTTTATTATCAGGAATTTTATTAGATGATAATAATGATATAGATAATTTATATTATATTGATGATACTGGAATTGTTTCGATAAAAAATGATTTTAGCAGTACTTTCAAGCAGATTTCATTATCTCCAAACCAGGAATATTTATACTATGAAGTAAAAGATAAGTATTGTGTTTCAGAATATAGCTTAGATGGATTAGGAGAGTGTGTTAATTTGAAAGAAGAATTAAGTGAGTGGTCATCTCAGAGATATTCATTTGATAAAGAATGGTTAGCCGAAGAAGATAAAATAGTTATCACAGTTAGAGATAGAGAGGAGCATTATGAAATTCCTGGGGAAGACCCAGAGAATATGCCTCCGCAAAGAATTCAAAAAGAAATGGGACGCTATATTTATGATCCAAGTTTAAATTCTTTTGAAGAGATTTCCTTAGATGAGTCAGTAGTTATGAAATACAGAGGTGTTTTTTTAGAAGACAGTGAAAAAGACTTGATCCAGATTTTTAAAGGAGATGAGTATAAATTAATTTATGATTATAAAAAAGAAGTTTTAGGAGTAGAAGAGGTGAGCACAGGCCAGAAAGCACAATTAATGGGCGCGTCTTATATGGGTGACATTCCGGTGTTTAATGTGTTTTATTACTAAGGGATTAATTTTAAGCTTACTATAATATAATTAATAAAATTAACAACAAAAAAATGAACAAAAATTTAATTTATTTAGCCATCTTATCATTAGTTTTATCTCATACTGTTTTAGAGCGTTTAATTGGTTTGTTTATTACAGATAATAGATATTTGGCCGCAGATGTTTCTAGCGTGTTATTTTTATTTTATATTTTACTTGTGCCAATTTTATTAGCTTATTTAGTAAAGTTATGGAAGTTAGAATTTAAAAAAGCTATTTTAATTTATAGTTTAGTAATTTTATTAGTATCTATTGTAAAATCAGGATGGATGCTTTATTCTTTTTATCCAGAAATTTCAGTAGCAATGGTCAAATTAACTAAAAATGTAATAAACAAAACTAGCCCTTCCGCAGTT
>CAZNEH010000006.1:0-46802 GCA_964572175.1 uncultured Gammaproteobacteria bacterium | reverse complement strand
ACCAAATATAGAAAAACAAGATCCGCAGGTAGCGGAATTAATTCATAAAGAAGAAAATAGACAAGAAGAAGGATTAGTAATGATTCCTTCAGAAAACTTTGCTTCTCCAGCTGTAATGGAAGCAGCGGGAACTGTATTAACTAATAAATATGCAGAAGGTTATCCAGGAAAAAGGTATTATACTGGTAATGAATTTATTGATCAGATTGAACAATTAGCTATTGATCGAGCTAAGGAATTATTTGGATCTGAGCATGCTAATGTCCAACCTCATTCTGGGTCTGGGGCTAATATGGCTTGTTATGCAGCAATGATGAAGCCGGGCGATAAGATTATGGGAATGAATTTGGCTATGGGCGGGCACTTAACCCATGGATCTCCAGTTAATTTTTCTGGACGAGCTTATAAGTTTGTTGCTTATGGAGTGAATAAAGATACTGAGATGATTGATATGAATGAAGTTAGAGAATTGGCTTTAAAAGAAAAGCCAAAAGTTTTATTATCTGGAGCCACTGCTTATCCTCGAGCGATTGATTTTAAAAAATTTGCTGAGATTGCTGAAGAAGTTGGGGCCTATGCAATGGCTGATATTTCTCATATTTCAGGTCTTTGTATTGCCGGAGCTCATCAAAATCCAGTTCCGAGTCATGATGTAGTAATGACTACGACTACTAAAACTTTAAGAGGGCCTCGTTCAGCAGTTATTTTATGCAAACAAGAAGATAAATTTAAACAAAGCGAGAAAAAGAATTTAGCTCAGCTAATTGACTTTAATGTTTTTCCAGGATTACAAGGTGGTCCTTTAGAGCATATTATTGCGGCTAAAGCAATTGGATTTAAAGAAGCAATGGCTGAAGAATATAAGGAGTATCAACATCAGATTGTGCGTAATGCTAAGGCCTTAGCTGAAAGTTTAATGTCTGAGGGATTAAGATTAGTTTCTAATGGAACAGATAATCATTTAATCTTGATTGATTGCACTGATTTAGGAATTACTGGAAAAGAAGGAGCTAATGAATTAGAAGGATTAGGAATTTATACTAATTTCAATATGATTCCTTATGATACTAGAACTCCATTTAATCCTTCTGGAATTAGATTAGGAACGCCGGCTTTAACTACTCGAGGAATGAAAGAAGATGAAATGAAAGTAGTTGGTCAATTAATTGCTAAGGTATTAAAAAATAGTGAAGGAAAAGAAGATGTGCAAAAAAAAGTTAAAGAATTAACAGCTCAATGGCCACTTTATGGTAACTAAAATAATTAATGGAACTGGAATAGCCCAGAAAATCCGAAAAGAATTAAAAGAAAAGGTGTCTCAATTTAGAGTAAAGCCAGGTTTGGCCGTGATTTTAGTTGGCCAAGATCCAGCTTCTCAGATTTATGTAGATTTTAAGAAGAAGGCGTCGCAAGAAGTAGGTTTGCACATTGAAACTTTTGATTTTGACGATGATGTAAAGCCAAAAAAGGTATTAGCTTTGATTAAGGAATTGAATGAAGATAAAAAGATTCATGGAATTTTAGTTCAGCTGCCGTTGCCAGATCAATTTGATGAATATGAAATAATTAATGCCATTGATCCTAAAAAAGACGTGGACGGATTTCATCCTTGGAATGTAGGATGGCTGTCTATTGGTCAGGAGCGATTAGTTTCGGCCACAGCTAAAGCAGTGGAGACAATTTTAGATGAAATGTACATAGAAGTTTCTGGAAAAGAGGCGGTAGTGATTGGAACAAGTAATATTGTAGGCAAGCCAGTGGCACATATGCTTTTAAATAGAGGAGCGACAGTGACACAATGTCATGCTAAAACAAAAGATTTAGCTAAACACACTCAAGAAGCGGATGTGATCGTGACAGCCGTGGGTAAGCCTAATTTAATTAAAGCAAATATGGTGAAAACCGGAGCCACGGTAATTGATATTGGAATTAGTAGACTAGAGAGCGGAAAAGTAGTAGGAGACGTGGATTATGATAAAGTAAAAGATAAGGCTAAGTTTATTACGCCAGTGCCTGGAGGAGTAGGGCCATTAACAGTGGCTAGTTTATTAGAAAATACTTGGTTAGCTATGAGAAAAATTGAAGGATATAAAGAATAAAAATATGAAAGAATATAACCCAAAAAAAATTGAGGAGAAGTGGCAGAAGAAATGGAGTAAAGAAAATTTATTTTCTGCTCAGGACGAGTCTAAGAAAGAAAAGTATTATTTTTTAGTTGAGTTTCCCTATCCATCTGGAGAGGGTTTACATGTAGGGCATTTACGGAGTTATACAGCTATGGATGTGTTGGCCCATAAAAAAAGAATGGACGGATTTAATGTGTTGTATCCGATTGGTTGGGATGCTTTTGGTTTACCAGCTGAAAATTATGCTTTAAAACATGGAGTTCATCCTGAGGATTCAACTAAAAAGAATGTTGCTAATTTTAAGCGGCAGTGCCAGATGATGGGTTTTTCTTTTGACTGGGATAGAGAGATTTCAACGATTGATCCAAAATATTATAAATGGACACAGTGGATTTTTTTACAACTTTATGAAAAAGGATTAGCTTATCAATCAGAGATGGCGATTAATTGGTGCCCGTCTTGTAAAACTGGATTAGCTAATGAAGAAGTAATTCAAGGTAAATGTGAACGTTGCGGACAGGAGGTAGAAAAGAAAAAAATGAATCAATGGATGTTGAAGATTACTGAGTATGCGGATAAATTGATTAAGGACTTAGAAGAGGTTGATTATTTAGAGCAAATTAAAACCCAGCAAATTAATTGGATTGGTAAAAGCGAAGGATCAGAAATAGATTTTAGAGTTTCAGGGACTGATTATTTGATTTCAGTTTTTACAACTCGGCCAGATACTCTTTACGGAGCGACTTATATGGTTTTAGCTCCAGAGCACGAGTTAGTAGAAAGAATTACGACTAATGAACAGAAAAAAGAAGTTCAAGAATATATTGCTAAGGCAAAAAATAAATCTGATTTAGAACGAACAGAATTACAAAAAGATAAAACAGGTGTATTTACTGGGGCGACCGCGGTGAATCCAGCAAATGGAGAGTTAATTCCAGTTTGGGTGGCTGATTATGTATTAACCTCTTATGGGACGGGTGCGATTATGAGCGTACCAGCCCATGATGATCGAGATAAAGAATTTGCCGAGAAATATAAATTGCCAATAGTGGGAGTTGTTGATGAAAAAGGAAAAATGATTAATTCTGCGGAATTTGATGGGATGGATAATGAAAGAGCTAAAAGAAAGATTACTAAAAAAGTTCAGGGTCGAGAAAAGACTAATTATAAACTTAGAGACTGGGTTTTTTCTAGACAGCATTATTGGGGAGAGCCAATTCCAATTATTCATTGTGAAAAATGTGGAGAGGTGCCTGTTCCAGAGAGAGATTTACCAGTAGAGTTGCCTAAAATAAAAAAATACGAGCCAAGCGGGACCGGAGAGTCACCCTTAGCGGCAGTGGAAGACTGGGTAAATGTTACTTGTCCAGAATGTGGAGGCAAAGCTAAGCGGGAAACTGATACCATGCCTAACTGGGCTGGGTCATCTTGGTATTTCTTGCGGTACATTGATCCAAAAAATGATAAGGATTTAGCAGATAAGAAAAAATTGAAATATTGGATGTCTGTGGATTGGTATAACGGGGGAATGGAGCATACCACTCTTCACTTATTATATTCTCGTTTTTGGTATAAGTTTTTGTACGAAATTGGAGTGGCTCCAACCAAAGAGCCTTATAAAAAGAGAACTTCTCATGGAATGATTTTAGCTACAGATGGAACAAAGATGAGTAAATCTAAAGGTAATGTAGTTAACCCAGATAGTATTGTCGAAAAATACGGGGCAGATGTGTTGCGGGTTTATGAAATGTTTATTGGGCCATTTGATCAAGCTGCTTACTGGAATCCAAAAAGTATTGATGGAGTTAAAAGATTTTTAGATCGAGTTTGGGGACTACAGGATAGGTTAGGAGAAGAGGCTGAGTGTGATCAAGATTGTACGGCCTTGCTTCATCAAACAATTAAAAAGGTTTCTACTGATATTGAGGGAATGCATTTTAATACAGCTATTTCTCAAATGATGATCTTAGTTAATGAGATGATGAGACATGACAAGATTCCACAAAAAGCTTATGAAGCGTTATTGATTTTGATTTGTCCTTTTGCTCCGCATATGGCTGAAGAGTTGTGGGAAGGATTAGGATATAAAGAAAGT
Organism: uncultured Gammaproteobacteria bacterium; assembly: GCA_964572175.1. GTDB lineage: Bacteria > Patescibacteriota > Patescibacteriia > UBA9570 > CAZNEH01 > CAZNEH01. The sequence goes on along the minus strand of CAZNEH010000006.1, from coordinate 42,581 downwards.
ATTTTTACTCAAGAGTGGATTAAACATAGTGAGGAATTAATTAAGACTGAAGAGATTGAGTTAGTGGTTCAAGTTAATGGAAAAGTTCGAGATAAAATAATGGTTTCGCCTGATCTGTCTGAGGAAGAGGCCAAAGAAAAAGCTTTAACTAGTAAGAAGGTCGCTAAATTTACAGAAGGCAAAGAACCAAAGAAAATAATTTTTGTGCCTGGGAAATTGGTTAATATAGTGGTTTAGCCTCTCCCCCTAGCCCCCTCTCCACTTCTGGAGAGGGGGTATTTTTGTATAAAAAAAGAACGGCTCAGGACTCGTCGGAGCTCTGAACCGTGGTTTCGAAGTGGGCTCCTTGCTGGAGCGCGTCTCGATGTTGGAGGGTGAGGGCGGCGATGTCGACCAAGGCTTCTGCGATGGCCTGGCGAATGCGAGTATGCCGGAGAGAGTTGAGGATTTGCCTAGTATCAAGTCCTCTTCTTTCCAACTCTTGTCTGGTTCGGTCTATCGTATCCCAGGCATTCGTGTTGGCGAGGATCTGGAAGATGCGACGACCGAGACTGGTGCGGGCGCGACTCATCAGGCGAGCCACTTGGCCATGGGGATGCCCAGGGCGGTGCCGCCGACCAGACTGCCGAGGATGCCGATGGCTGCGCCAAGGCCCTCGTTGTTCTGGTAGACGTAGCTGCCGATCAGGACCGAGATCATGGTCATGAAGGCGAAGCAGATGACGAAGATGATGATGGCTCGCTTGAGCCATCCGATCTTGCCACCAATGGCGGCGCCAGGAAGGGGAAGGGGCATGGGGTTTCTCCGGAAAGGGTTGCAAAGAAACCTTAATAGATATATAATGAAATGTCAAATTATATGATATAATCTATTTATGTTAGAAAAAGAACTAAAAATATTAAAAAAAGGTGGAATTGGAGTATTTCCAACAGATACAGCCTATGGTTTAGGGTGTAAGTTTAATTCTAAAAAAGGAATTAAGCGGATTTTAAAGTGGAAACGAAGAAAAGACGAGAAGTTTGTATTAGTGGCTTCTTCTTTATATCAAGTAAAAAAGTATTTTAAAATTACAGCGGCTCAAGAAAGATTAATAAAAAAATATTATTATAAACCAGTTAGCATTGTTTTAAATGATAAGTTTTCAGTTAGAGTGCCTAAAAATAAATTAGTTAGAAGCTTAGCGCGGAGAGTAGGAGCGCCGTTAATTGCCTCTTCTTTAAATAAGGCCGGACAAAAACCGCGATATAATTTAAAAGGCTTAGACACAAAGGATTTTGATTTTGTAATTGATGGAGGTAAATTAAAAAAGAAAAAGCCTTCTAAAATTTTAAAAGTAGAGGATGGAAAAATAATTATAATAAGAAAATAATCAACCTCTTAATAGCTACCCTCTCCACGAAGGTGGAGAGGGGCTGGGGGAGAGGCAAGAAAATGAATTTAGAAGAAACAAAATATTTATTAAATAAGTATAATTTACGCCCCAGAAGAGAAGGGGGGCAGAATTTTTTAATTAATGATAATATTATTAAGTCTATTATTAAGGCGGCAGGTCTGCAGCCTGATGACACGGTTTTAGAGATTGGGCCTGGGTTAGGAGCGATTACTGGAGAGTTATGCAAAAAAGCTGGTAAAGTAATTGCGGTAGAACAAGATAGAGATTTAATAAAGCTATTAAATAATTTAAAATCAGTTAATAAAAACTTGGAAATAGTAAATAGTGACATTTTTAAGGTTAATTTAAATGAATTTGTAAAAGATAAGGAGTATAAACTAGTTTCTAACTTGCCGTTTAATATTTCTTCTTTAGTATTAAGGAATTTTTTGCAGTTTAAGCCTCGGCCTAAAGAAATTATTTTGTTATTACAAAAGGAAGTAGCTGAAAGAGCGGCTGCTGGGCCAGGAAAGATGAGCGTGCTTTCAGTGGCGACTCAATTTTTTGGTGAAGCAGAGTTGTTAGACATAGTAGAAGAAGATGATTTTTATCCAGCGCCGGTAATTAAGGGACGGATTATTAAAATAATTTATAAAGAACCAGAAGTGGATAACATAGAAGGATTTTTTAAGTTTGTGCGGGCTGGGTTTAGCGCGAGACGGAAAAAATTAGTTAATAATTTAGCAAATGGGCTAAAACTAGATAAAAAAGAAGTGGAAGAGCGGATAAAGAAGGTGGATTTAGATGAAAAGATTAGAGCTCAAGACCTAACAGTGGAAAAATGGGTGGAATTGTTTGACCTGTTTTCCTAGAAATGTTATAATATAGATATCATATGGCAAAAATAAACCCCCAAGAACGCAAGAGGTTGATTATTTTTTTAAGTTTATTTACTATTTTTTGTTTAGGATTTGGTTTTTTCTATATTCGGTATAATTTAAAGGCTCCTTTTGAAGAATTTTTAGAAGGAAGAACAGTAAGCTTAGAAAAAGAAAGATTAGAAGAATTAGCTAGTTTAAAATCAACTGACAGTGATGGAGATGGGCTTTGGGATTATGATGAGCTTTATCAATACAATACTAGTCCTTATTTAGCAGATTCTGACTCTGATGGATATGACGATAAACAAGAAATTGAGAGTGGAAATGACCCAAATTGTTTAGCTGGTCAGGTTTGTGAGCAAGAAAGAACAGAAAATGCCTCTCTTTCACCAGAAGAGCAAGAAGTACAAGAGTTGCTGACCAAAGAAAATGTTACTGCAGACGAGATTAGAGATATTTTAATAAGTACTGGAGCTTCTGAGGCCATGTTAGCAGACATAGATGATGCCACTTTAGAAAAATTATTTGCGGAAACTGTAGAAGAAACAGGAGTTAGCACAGAGGACTTAACTGATCAAAGCGCAGAAGAGCAATATGCTGATTTATTGGAAGCAGATGAAATTGATGAAAATACATTTACTGATTTAACTAATTTAACTCCGGCTGAGATTAGAGAGTTATTAATTGCTTCTGGAGTAGATGAAGCGACGTTAAATGATGTAGATGATGAGACTTTACAGGCTATTTACTTGGAAGCTTTAGCAGAACAGCAGTTTACTAGCGGCGGGCAATCAACAAACATAAATACAAATATAATTGAATAATATGAAAAATATTTCTTGGTGGCAGAAAACTATTTTAACAATATGTTGTGTTACGTTATTAGTATCACCAGGAATAGCTAACGCCCAGGCAGTAGTTACTGATCCGGCTAATTTAGGAGAAAGAATTACCGAGTTTTTCTATGGAATTGGGCAGAATTTAAAGAAAACAATGGGAGCAGTGGCTTATAAAAATATGCTGTCTGCTTTTTTAAGTAAAATGGCTTATGATGCTGCGGTTTGGGTGGCTTCAGCTGGAACCGGGCAGGAAACTTTAGTATATACGCAGCCATGGGACGAGTATTTAGTTGATGCCGCAGATGGAGCTTTGGGTGAATATGTTAGCAGTCTGGCAGATGAGGCTGGTTTTGAAGCTTTTAATGTTTGTGCGCCATCAGATGAAACTGTAAGATTGAATTTAGCGTTAGGCTTAGAAACAAGCTTGATTAATCCAGATGAACCAGATTGTAAAATATCAGAATTAGGAGCTAATTGGGCAGATGTTATTGAGACAGATGAGTTTGGTGATTATTTTGTTTTATCTTTTGATCCAGCAGAAAATGAAATTGGAACATTTATAACTTTGCATAGCACTTTTGAAGAATTGTCTGCAGTAGAAGAAGAGGCCGCGAAGTTTCAAAGAGAAACTGACGGTCCAGTAGGGTCTAAGACTGGAGCGATTTCTCAATACATTCAAACTCCTGGTGATTGGATTAATGATTCGTTTAAATCTTCTGTAGAAGATACTAAAACTCCTTATAAGACTTATACTGGAGAGGTTTTAGCCGATACTTTGAATATTTTTTCTAGTACTTTATTTACTAAGCTTGTTGAAAGATTGCAAGGTGGATTTATTGATGATCCAGGAGAAAGTTTATCTAGTTTGATTTCTGGGCAAACCGGAGGAACAACTGGCGGGGTAGCCGCAGCTAAGGCAACTTATGCTACTTTGAATCAGCCGACTTTTAACCCTGGAGGAGAAGTAGATAGCGCTTATCAGTTGGTAGAAGAAGGAGTAATTGATCAAACTTTCCAGTTAGCTATTGAAAATCAATGGCAAACCCAAGAATTTATTGATTATTTAAATGATAATGTAGAAGGCGGAGCAGATGGATATTTATTTGGAGTTTCAAGTGATGAGATTTCCTCACCTTCAGCTGGAATTACTCGCCGCGGAATTTATTTATTGAAAAAATACCGGATTGTGCCAGTAGGTTGGCAGATTGCGGCAGATTTAATTTATTATAATCGAGATAATGCAGATTTTTCTGGAATTAGCTTAGGAGATTTGGCAGACTGTGCAGACGGAGATTGTTTGTTTAATAATTGTGGAATAGATAATGAATATTCAGAATTTTGTAAATTGGTTGATCCAGATTGGGTTTTGAAATCACCTCAAGCTTATTGTGCTAAAGAAAGTTATGGCTTAACTACAGTTTATGATGATTTCTTAGATCAAGATGGTAATGAATACAATCAAGACGAACATGTTTTAACTAGAGAGCAAGAGTGTGTTGATGAAATGACTTGTATTAATGAAGACAGTGAAGGAAATTGTTATGACTATGGATATTGTGTTAAAGATAAGCGAACTTACCAGTTTGAGGGAGAGGGATGCACAGAAGAAGTGGCTAGCTGCCAAGGCTATGAGAGGCAATCTGATGGGGTAGAAGTTAATTATTTAACTAATACTTTAAATTATGGTGATTGTAACGACGACGATGCTTTAGGATGTACTTGGTATTGCCAAAGTGAAGGAAGCATAGACGGTAGCTGGGGTTGCTTAAGTGCTACTGAAAGTTATACCGAGTGTAATGAAGATACTGGAACTGAAAACGAGTATTGTTATTGTGACGCAGAAGAAACTTGTGATGTAGATATTTATAGTGATACTTGTACAGTAGATACTGGAGAGACTTGTACTTTAAGTGAAACTTGTTCTCCAGAAAACGAGTCTTATTTTGGAACTGGCTGTAGCTGTTCGTTAACTGATTTTGCTTACATGGATTTAGGAGACTCTGATGGTATTGTGACTACTGATACTTATGGTTGGGATTGCAGTTTAAGCGATACAGCTACTTGTGAAACCACGAGTGACTCTTACTTTACTTATACTACTTGTGAGTCAACAACCTGTACTGATAATTGTACAATTTTTGATGGTTATTATTCTTGTGAAAATGATGCCGCTGAAGAATGTTATCTGGCTAGAGAAACAAATGAGCCGGAAGATTTAGCAACCGTATATTTAAATGACCAAAGAGAAGAATGTAGTAGCGCCGATGCTGGTTGTACAGAATATATTGAAGCGCGAGAAAATAATATTTTATTTAATAGCAGTTTTGAAGATTATGATTATATTGAAAATGATAATGATTTAGGTGTTTGTTCAGAGTTGGGAGATGCTTATTTGGATCCAACTGCTAGTCCTTATTGTTCTAACGATAGTTATTGTAATGGTGGAACTTGTGAAGGTTGGAATGGGGGAAGGACAGTAGGAACGGTAGAAGTTAATGATACGACAGCTATTAGTGAAACTAGTTATGGATCTAGCTTTATTCATTTGTCTGGAACTGGCGGAGTTTTAGGACAGACTATTAATTATGACGATTATAGCTTAGCTGATCGAACTTTTGTAATTTCTTTACAAGCTTATTCTGCGAGCACTTGTGATTTATATATTGGTTTAGCGGGAACAGATAATGATTATCGATCTGCTTTAGTGGCTGAATTAACTGGTGATGAAATTTGGACTACTTATACTTCTGATCCAATTACTTTTCCTAGTGATGAAACTGGAACTGAGCTTACTTTAGGAATAGCTAATGTTTGTGATGTATATATTGATGCGGTGCAATTAGAAGAAGCAGCGAGTGCTTCTAGTTATGCTGATTATGGAACTGGGGGATTGGTTTATTTAAATGAGGAAGTAGTAGAGTGTCAATCAAGTGAAGTTGGTTGTCAATTATATACTCCAACTACTGGTAAATTTACGGAAGAAGTGCCAGGAGTTATTACTAACGAATTATCAGATGCTTGTACAGGAGCTGATGGTTTTGCTGATCCAGAGTGTAGTCAGTGTAGCGAAGACTACGTTGGTTGTGATTATTATCAAGAGCAAGCCTTAGATCAAACTGTGCCTTTATCTGGAAATACAGCCAGTGGAGTTTTAAGTGCAATTGGAGCAACAACTGGAACCCAATCTAGGTTAGCGATTAATGATCGGACTGGAAGTTATTGTTATGCGGATCAAACTACTAGTTGTTATAATGATTCAGATTGTGGAACTGCGGGACCATGTTTAGATTCCATCTCTATTGTGCCTTCTACAGCTAGTTCATGTTCAGCGTCGGCTGTGGGTTGTGAAAGCTATACAAATTTAGGAACTGTAGCTGAAGGGGGAGAGGGAACAGAATATTATAGTTATTTAAAACAATGTGTGACTAGTGCAGATACAGAAGTAGATACTTATTATAGTTGGGAAGGAAGCGATGAAAGTGGATACCAATTAAAGTCTCATACTTTAAAGCAGGCCACTGATGGCGCGCCTTGTACTAATTTAGATTTAACTTCTGAAGATTACAATGCTAGTTGTATTGATGGAACAGTGACCACAGCTAATGATTGTTCAGCGGATTATGGAACTGATCCTGACTGTATTTTATATTACAACGCTGATGGTGATGAGTTTTATCGTTATGAAGAAGAAGTGATTGGAGTGGACGACGAATGTATTCCTTTAAGAAATGACAATGATGGTCGAACTTATTATATGTTACCAGATAGTAGCACTAGCTGTTCTTCTGTTGATGTGGGCTGTCGAGAATATAAAGGCTCTGAAGGAGCAGATGTAAAATTATTAATTAATGATGACTTCTCTGATTGTTCTACTGGAGATTGGGTAGCTGGCGGAACTACTGCTTTAGACACTCCATCTGAATCTGTTTATGTTGATGATTGCTCTTTAACTATTGCTGATTCTTATTATCCTTTATATACCACGGATGATGAAGGAGAGGTTACTCCGTATTTAGAATCTGGAAATTCTTATGTAGTTACTTTTTGGGCTAAAGGATCTGATAGTGTATTTATTGGTCTAGATTTAGACGGAGACGCAGCTAATGATTATTACTTTACTGAAGACGGGTCTAGTACTACGGCTACACCAATTGCTTTAGATAGTGATTGGACAGAATATACTTTAGGTCCATTATTTTTGGAAAGCACTCCAGATGATTCTTCTAATTTAGTAGTGGAGTATGCCGGAACTGGATACTTTGATAGTTTTTACTTACAAGAATCTGAAAGCCAATACTTAATTCAGGGGTCAGCTGATTTGTGCCAAGGTTATGAAGGTTGCCAAACTTATCAAGATGAAGATAGTAATGAATATTATTTAAAATCTTTTGAGCGTCTTTGTGAGGAAGAGAAAGTTGGTTGTGACCTGGTTTATAATTCACAAAACACTTCTGAAAATCCTTATGCTAAGCGTTATAATTTAAGTAATGAGTATAGTGAAGATGACTTAATAATTCCTACTGATAGCATTGATTATTTAGTTCTTGATGAAGATAATGAATGTAGCCCTGATCAAAAAGGTTGCCAGACTTTAGGTGAGCCAGACGTAGATGATCAAACTGGAGAGGTAAGTAGCTGGGCAACAACTTACTTGATTAATGATCCAGATAGTTATGATTCTATTTTATGCCAATACCAACATTTAGATTGTTTAGAATATGAATCTCCATACGATGGAATGGTTTATTTTAAAGATCCAGGAGATAAGACTTGTTACTTTGATTCTACAGATAATGTTTGGTATAAAAATGACACCACTGAAGCTTGTGACTTATTTAACCCTGATGATTCTCCATCTCAGCCCATGGGATCTGTTTGTGATTCCCAGTCTGGAGATTTAGAAGGAGAGTACTGTCAAGAAGATGATGATTGTGACACTGGTAGGTGTATTGACACTAATTCTGATTCTGGTTGGGTAGGAACTTGTGATAGTGAAGATTCTGGTTGTACTCAGTATAGTGATCCTTATACCGGTGAAGAGTTGATGACTAATTATAGCTTTGAATACGACCAAATAGATAATGCCACAGGGTCTAGTTATGATGAAGGTGATACCGCTGATAACGAGCCTGATTATTGGCAAGACGTAGCTAGCTATAGCTTTTCAGGTCAAGTGATTGATCAGCAAGATGTGTTGGATAATTTAGGTTTGTCTAGTGTTAGTGCTTGTTCAACTTTTGAAATGACTGAAAGTAGCACTTATCATTATTCTAATAGCTTAGAGCTAGCTGGTACTTCATGTTTAGTCTTGGCTGAAAATTTAATTTCTGTAGATACTAATGAAACTTATAATATCGGATTTTACATTGATACAGAAGATGATTATTTTGATTTAAAAGCTGGGTTATTATATTACGATGGAACTAATACTTCTTTACTAACCGCTGAAGAAGCGCAAAATTATTTAGTGATTAGCTCTACAGAGCAAGATTCTGATTATGGCTGGACTTATTATCATGGAACAATTGGTCATGGCCAAGGAGTTGAGTTCCCAGCTGAAACCACAGAAGTATGGCCATTTATCTATGTTGGAGATCAAAGTGTTTATGTAGACGAGTTTAGCTTTAAACTAGAAGAAGATTATTATTACTTAGATTATACAATTGATGGAACTGAAGAAGGTTCTGTTTCTGAAACCACTACAGATGAGTGTATTACTGGAATTAATGAGGGCGAAGGATGTCTAGCCTTTAGAGATAATACTAGAGAAGACTTATCTTACTTAGCTAGTGGAGAGGATTGTACTGCTTGTGTTTATGGTAATGATTCTGATACTTGTACGGCGGCAGCTGGAGCCTGTGATACTAATACAGTGATTAAGGTTCGTCCAGATAGAGTTTGTGAACAATGGATTGATTGTTATTATTATAATGAAGTAACTTCTGACGATGGGGAAGAAACAGAGTTGGAATGTTTAGGACTTGGAATTTGTGAGGGAATAAATGATGAAGGGGATTGTGTCCAGTGGGCTGAGTTGCCAACTACCCCAGATGGAAATGATGACTTAACTTATGTTTCTCAAGCTGACGCTCAATCTGTTGATGAGCTTGATGATATTAAAAATTATACTGGTTATTCTAAGATAGGGATGGTGTGGCCGTCTATTAAATCTTGTGATGGTGGATATGAAGATGGACAATCTTGTGATAGTGATACGGATTGTGAAGACAGGGGAGCTTGTGAGGATAATGGTAGATTATTTGCTTGCGTGGGTGGATCTTTGTCTGGGTCTATTTGTACTGTAGATGAAGATTGTCATAATGACTCTCAAGACGGAACTTGTTCTGGGCAATTTGAAGTTCAAGGATATTATCCATATGCGGCAATGGTAGAATACGGTGATTTAGATGATGAGGTGATTACTGACGGAGGTTTTGAAGATCTTTATTGTGATGGTGGATCTAAGGTTGACACTGATAGTAAGTGTATTGTGAATAGCCATTGTAATAATACAGAGATTAAAAGTTATAATGAGAGCTCTACTGATGGAACCTGTGCAACTTGTACAGAATTAGTCGAAGGAACTGATTATTATTGTAAAAATAATTATGCAGCCTCTAGCACTGGTCGTTGGGATTTTGAAACTTGGGAGGCAGAGGGAGATGCAGACTTAATGGTGGTTCAATATAGTGAAGACGAAACTTATACTGGAGATTCTAGATATAATGAAACTGATAATATTGGAGATAGCTTCTCAGACGCAACTGCGACTTATGCTCAAGATTGGAATAATGTGTTGAAGGTAGATGTTTCTTCTGACTCTGCAGAAGGAGTTAAGCATACTGCTTTAGATGGATACATAGTAAATGATAATACTTATTCTCTATCATTTAAGGGAATGTATACAGCTGGATTTGATGATGACGATGTGTTGAATGTAGGATTGCGGCATACAGATTCTGGCGGAAGTACTTATACAGATTGGTTTGCTAAAGGTGATGGCATGCTAGACATTGTCTTTATTGTTGAGAATTCTGGGTCTGTAACTGGCTTTAAAGGAGCTTTAATTGCTGGGTTAGATGATATTGAATCTAATATGCCAGAAGGAGTGAGCTATCGAGCAGCGTTAGTAGAATCTAATGCCACAGGAGCTAACTTAATTGAAGATTTAACTACTTTAGATAATTTTGAAACAAGTTTATCTGGGCTATCTGGTTCTTCATTAGTTGGTAATACTTGTAATTTAGATGCGATTTATAATACGGTTAATGATTCTTTAGATAGTGGGTCTATTACTTATCGTAGTGAGGCGGAAAGAATTATTGTCTTGGTTACAAATACTGATCCATCAGAATCTAGTAGTTGTGATTATGGTTCTGGTTCACAAGAAATTGCTACAGACTTACTTTCTTCAGAAGATGCGTCTTATTATATCTTTGCTAGCTTACCATTTGGAAATGCTTATAGATCTATTGCCGAATATGTTAGCGGAAGCAGTGATTATATAAATGATTCTAGTTCTTCTGATTATAGTAGTGTTATGGCTAGTATGGTAGCCACAGAAACAGAGAACTTAGAACAATTTCAAATGAGTGGGTCATGGACGGATTATGCTTTAGGACCGCTAACTATTGTAGAAAAACCAGATGGTAATGAAGTGTCTACTGATTTAGTAATTTATCAATCTAGTGATAGCTCTGGGGCAGACTTTATAATCGATGATGTGTCTTTACTGCCAACTTTAGAAGTTAATGCAGACTTAGATACCATTACTCGTGATTGTCGAGCTTATCCAGAGGATAGCTCCTTGAGTTGTTCTTATTATGAAGGAGGCGGAAATTATTATCGAGGTTGGATGGGTTATTGTTTAGAGTATGATCCAGAAGATGATAATAATTGTTTAGTGTGGTGGCCAACGGATCGGATTAAAGGTGAGAGCTTTATTTCTTCACTTCGAACTGATGCTGGGTATGACGATCGCAGCCCGGTTTATAATTGTTTAGTGTCTAAGGGCTATGCTCAGGCTGGTTTCTGTGTGGATGCAGTTGATATTGATCATGATTATTATGCTGCAGGAACTCCTTATAGTGCTCCTACAGTTGATTATATAGATAGCAACGATCATGATTATACTATTTGTGGAAGTGATAGTGATTGTGGAAGCGGACAAATTTGTTTTGAGGGAGCGAACCTTGAAGCAATGGTTGAAATTGGAAGTAATGCAACAAGTGGAGCAGATGCTAGAGATGTGAGCTTTGATGAGGGCTTTGCAGATCATGAGTATATGACTCTTAGAACAGATGTGACTACTTACTTTAGTGATAGAGATATAGGTGTTCTAGAAACAGAAAATTATACAGCAACAAGTAGAAAATTTGTAGCTCCAGTTGTTGGTAAGGATTATACTTTAGCTGATGGGTCAATTCATACAGAAAGTGATCCATGGAATCATGCTTCTATTTATCGTTATGCAGCCAATCCTTTAGAGCGTAATATTCATCTTTCAGAAGTAGAGAGCATTATTCTTGATCCGGGGTCATCTGGTTCATTGCATGATACAAATCAAAATGAAAGTGACGCTTTTAGCCCCAGAGCGGGCCTAGGAGCTTCCTCTATTAATATAACTGATGGTCAGTCAGATTGGGGATTAGGAAGCGGTCAAACAGCACCAGGTGATATTACAACATTTTGCCAAGAGCATGATACTAGTGTGCCCTATGGAGATGAAGGGGCAGGATGTTATTGGGTCAGGCAGTATAATAATGATGAAGATGATAGTGTGGACGTAGTTTATACCTATGCTTATGGTGCTTGGAAAGATACTGGAGATGACTTTAGTAGTTGTGTAGCTAATTATGGATTAGAATCAGCGATTGGCGATACTTATAATGGAACTGGGGATACTGCAGATGTGTGTGATGGATATTTAAGTCCTCAAGTAGCGCAAATAGTTGGGACTGGTGATTATAGTGAAGAATCTGCTATTGAAAGTTATCAAAATCCATGGGAACACTTAGGAGTATTTTCTGGATTAAGTGATTATAATGATGATGTTACAAATATTAGAAATAATTTCGGTGCTTCTGGAAGCGGAATTAATGTTTCTAATGAGTATTTCATCTTAGGAGAAAATGATGATGAGGGTCAATGGTTTAGAGCTTTTGACACTTCTGGTGGAGTAGAGAATTATGGAGGTAATGTAGTAAGCTTGATGTTTGACTTCGATAGTGATGGATATTTAGCAAATATTTATGCTATGACTTGGTTTGGAGCTAAGAGAACAGGTGATAGCCCTGGTTCTACTTGGGTTGCTGCTCCATCTTATAATAATCCAATGCAGTTAACATATTATTTACGAGAGCCTTGTGCGGTAATTGCTAAGAGTGTAGACACTGATGGAAGTACTTATTCTTGGTCTTCTCGAGTTACTGAGGAAGGTTATACTTTACCGGCTTCGTTAAATATCTATGATATGTATGATCAGGTAGATGATGAACCTTTTGGAGCGATTCCGCCTTATCCAAATATAAGTGCTGCGCCTAGTGATGGATGGGATGGTATAATAGTTTCTTCTTCAACTGATTTAACGATAAGTGGCTCTGAGGCTCCATTGGTAATGGATGATGGAGAAAACTTTAATGCAGGATGGCCTATTTCTTGTATTGGTGATTGTGGGACTAGAATTTGTTCTAATAACTACATTGATCATTGTGATACAGATGATGATTGTGGTGATGGACATTGTATTGGAGCAGGAGGGTTATGTGAAGATTTATCTAGCGGAACCACAACTGGTTTCTGTGACGCAGATTTAGGATGTGCTAGTGGAGAGCGTTGTCGATCTTTTGGAATGAGCGGGACTGGTTATGAAGAAGGAAGTGATTATGACACGCAAACTAGTGCAGTGATTACAGAAGCATTAACTAGATATAAATATTTATTTGCTGAGCCTTTAGCAGTTTATACTTCTTCTATTGATGGAGATGGTTATTCTTGGGAAACTGCAGATGTAGATTTTAATAGTTTTGCGAATATGATTCAATGTTCAGATAATGAAAGAGTAGTAGACACTAGTTACGAGACGGCTGTAGATAGTACAAGTGAGTATTGTGGAATTTTACCAGGTTTAGCAAATGATGAAATAAAAGTTAATGGATATAGCTCTGGAGAAGTGAGGGTAGATAAGAGCCAAAAGATTACCTTAAGTTTTGATTCTGAGGTTGATTCAGAACAGCTTCCATTAGAAAAGATTTATATTGATTGGTTTGGAGATACTTGGGATGAGGAATGGAATGATCATGATTGGGGCTATGGAGCAACTTATCATAGTTATTCTTGGTACTCTAGTTGTTCTAAGACATCTAGTAATTATTGTTTAGATGGAACTTACCTGGATTCTAGTGCAGGAACCTGTGACTATGATGGATATTGTGTTTATAAACCAAGAGTGAGCATAGTTGATCATTGGGGATGGGCTTCAGGTGAAGATGGGGGAGCGGATAATAGAGCTAGTTATGAGTCTAGTTATACCTTGGGTTCAGATCCAGTTTATGATGAATTTGATGGAGTGCTGTTGGTTTCACCTTAAAATATAAAATGTAGGGACAGAACATCGTTCTGTCCCTAAAATAGAAAAGGACGCCCTAAAAGAGGGTGTCTTTTTTTATCTAATATTAGCGAAAAAATATAGATGTTGTTAATAAATATGTGCACAAAACCCTTGACAAAATTGATTATATATATTATGATTATGTTGACAGATTGTCCCTATTTCTTTGGACAGTCTACGTACCTATTACCCGGAGGTTCACCATGACCACCCTGCTCCGCACCATCCTGCTGGGTCTGGTCCTCTTCGTCGGCGCCTTCGGGTGCCAAGAAGGAGCCCAGGACAGCCCCGACACCGTCAACCCTCTCACCTTCAGCCAGGTCGAAGGCGTGACCATGGTCTGGGAGATCGAGGTCGATCGAGGCGATGTCGACATCAGCACCCTCAGCAACGGTGGCGACTGGTTCTACAAGGACCTGACCATCTACGCCGAGGTGTACGAGGACCAGCTCTACCTGGGTGTCAAGACCGAAGCTTGTCACATGTGGGCCAGCTACAACTGTGACGACACCGAGGAGCTCTACCTGGGCACCGTCTCGAAGTTCGTGGACATGGAGGACTACGAGTCCGACGACGTTCTCGAGGTCGTGATGGCCAACCTGCAGTGGGACCTGGTGTCCTGGCAGTCGGCCGACCATGACGTCTGGGTCACCGAGTTCTGGGAGTCGTACGACAACGACACGGGCTCCGAGCTCATCAGCGCTCAGCTCTACCCCGAGGACGATGAGGCCCACGACGTTCGACTCGAGCAGTCCGAGTTCACCATCGACCAGCTCTTCGGCGACGCCGACGAGATCAACCTGGAAGATGACCTCGACGAGCTCGTGCGCGACCTCATCTAGATCCACCCGCGGCTACGAGAGCCAACGGTGAAGAGAGAGGCGCGACACCCCTGTGGTGTTCGCCCTCTCTGCCCCTTTTTTCACCCCAATGTGGGTGTTTTTTATTTGAAAAAGCCTCCCCATCTCCAATTATTGGAGAGGGGGACTGAGGGGGTGAGGCAAATGGGGAAAAGCTTGGTACTTTTTACAATAATGTGCTATAATAAACCCATCATAAATTTAAATAAAATCAAAAAATTGCAGTATGGGTAAAACAAAAAAGGCCCTTCTCTATATATTATTATTTTCTTTTATTATTTGGGTTCCAGAAAGAGTTTTGGCTTATGGAGTCCCTGATTTAATTGGAGATATATTGAATTCGATTTTATATGTTATTGTTTATGCTTTAGCGGTTATTGCAGAGCTTATTTCAACAACTATTTTCTGGGCGGCGGAATGGAGTGATTTTACCAAAATGGACCAGATTGTGAAGGCCTGGATCGTGATTCGGGATTTCTCTAATATGTTGTTTATAATCATTCTTTTGGTTATAGCCTTTGGGACAATTTTAAAACTAGAATCTTATAGTTATAAAAAGCTGTTGGGCCGAATGGTGTTAATGGCTGTTTTGGTTAATTTTAGTAAAACAATTTGTGGAATAGCCATTGATGCAGCACAGGTGTTTTTGTTTACTTTTTTAAGTGCCATGCAAGATGTAAAAGAGGCTGGATTAGTACAAGCTTTTGGCTTAGATGACTTGTTAGATGTGGGTTACGACTCTAGTGCCACTTTTGATCAAACAACAGTATTCATTTCTTTGTTTATGGCCGGAGCAATGCTAGCCGTGTCTTGTGTAGTGATGCTTACTTATGCGGTGATGTTTTTACTTCGAATTGCGATGTTATGGTTGTTGATTGTGTTGTCGCCACTAGCTTATGTTTTAAATGTTTTACCAGCCACTCAGAGTTATGCTAAAGAATGGTGGAAGAAGTTTACAAATTATGTGATTTTGGGGCCAATGATTGGGTTTTTCTTATGGGTGGCCATGTTTGTAGCGACTTATAAAAATACTACGGTAGCGGAGCAGCTAAGTGATGCGGCTGGGTCTGATATTCCAACTGGTGGGCCAGCGTCTTTGACCGCAGCCACAACTCCAGAAATGTTTGCTAATTTTTTAATCGCTACGTTGTTATTACTTGGAGGACTGCAAATGACAACTAGTTTAGCTAGTGAGTTTTCTAAAGTAACCGGAAAGGTAACTGCTCTGGGTACAGCGGGAATGATGTTTTTGGGACGTCGATTAGATGATATTCAAAATTATGGTCGACATTGGGGTGGAAAAGGAGTTAGCGCAATTGGTGGATTAATAGAAAAAGGTGGTCAAGGTCTTAATGCTCGAACCCCTCTTTCTAGAATATCTAGAGGTATTTATGCGGCGGGAAAAGCAGTTTCAAAAACAGGTAAAATTGCTGGAACAGAAATTTCTTTACGGCCAGGAGAGATTATTAAATCTTTTAAAGATATTGCTGATGCTTGGGATAAAGAAAGAATGCGTGGTCGAAGAACTAATTTAACTAAAGCCATGTCTAGCGCTATGGCGCCAACTAGATGGGCGGCTCAAACTTATAAAAGTTTAATGTCCGATGATATTATTAGAAATAGAGGTAATGCAGATGATATTGATGAGACTTTAGATGCGTTTAATGTTCCGGAATTAGATGATTTAAACCAGCAGTGGTTAGATGGAAATATTAATGAAGATGAGTTTTTTGATCGAGCCGTGGATGTTATTGACAAAATGGCTCAAAATGAAGACGGAGAATTTGATGCAGCTAAGATAGCTGGGGTATTAGATCAATTAGACCAAAAAATAAAAACATTTCAAGATAGGTCTGAAGATTTAAATTATTCAGAGAGTGAGAGAAAGAACATGGGGGAAACAATTGTGATTATGCAAGCCCTTAGGGGGCAGTTAGGGGATCTTCAAACAGAGGATCAATGGTCGGATGTAGAAAAAAAGGAAAAATTAGCTGCGGCTTTAATGAATACTGATGATCGAGCAGCCTTAGGAACATTTAGAGAAGATGCTGATACCCTTCAAAGAAGGGTTGATAGGACTGGGGCAGCTGGTGAGGGGTTGTCTTGGTATGCTGGAGAATCTTCAGTAGATACTGAATATATGCAGAGCCAGATTAAAGATGCAATGGATAAATTAAAATTAGAAACTAATAATACAACAGAGTTGGTGGTAAATAAATTAGCTCAAGCTATGCAGCGTAAAGATGGAGCAATGATTTCTGCAGCCTTGCGTTCTTTGTGGGAGTCTAATGATTTTAACGAGCTACACCAAAGCCCAGAGATCATGAAAAGATTTAGGGCTATTGTAGAAGCTAATGCTAAGGCACAGGGATTAAGTGGAGATGATTTAGCAAGTGTAATGGATCATTTTGAGAAAAATTATACAGATGCTGGATATTTGCAGATGTTTACCAAGGATGTGTTAACAAATGATGTGTTTAAAGGAGATAAGACAGCGGCGGTAAGGGAGGATATGCGGTTAGGAGAGATTTCTTTAATGCGAGCCGGTGGTCTTACTTATGGAAGTTCAATTATTGATGGAGCTACAGGGCAGGGTGTGTTTAATGATGCTGAGTTTGTGCGTGATGATGATGGAAATATGGTAGTAAGAGCTAATGCTAAACAAAAAGGAGCAGTAGAAGGAAAAACTAAAAATCTTAATACTGCGGACTGGAGTAAGAGTTGGCATCCAAATATGTTTATGACTAGAGGAACAGACAATGCTACGGGTGGAGCATCTAGCCATGCAGCTTATATTATGAGAAATCTTGATCCAGAAATGTTTGTATCAGTAAAAGCCTTAAGAAATGATTTAAAAAATATTTTAGTTGACCCAAAAGCTATGAAGGGGATGCTTGATATTATTAAAAAAAGTAAAGGAATGGAAAGGAAAAGGGCTATGGCCTTTTTAGCTTCTGCTTTAGGAACTGGAAGAGGAAAGTTTATTGATAAGCAAGGAGCTAGATTTGCTCAAAATATGATGACTAAGTTAAATGGTATGGATGACTCAGCGCTAGACACTATGGAAGAAAGACTTGGTAATATTGTTGAGGAAGTTGCCAGGAAAAAAGATGATCAATTAGTAGCTTTAGTTGGAGAAATTGGAATAAAAGAAAAAGCGGCGCCCACCACTCCAGCCACTCCAGCTCCCACGCCCGCTCCATAAGAAATAATTTTAAATAAAAATGCCGGAGGAATTAGATTTACAAAAAATTAACGCTCAAGACCTAGGAAAGGAAGAAGTTCTTAAACAGGTTAGAGAAGAAGTAGAGCAGCATAAACTGACTCAAGCGGTGGATTTGATTTATAAATTTTTACAACAGTTAAAAGGTAAGTTAGCAGAGCTTGGGGAAGATCAAGAAGATGTTAAAAATAAATATCATACTTTGGTTTTGGAATTAGAGTGGTTAGGATTTAGTATGCTTGGAGAAGCAGAAGTTAAGGGATTAATTAAAACAGACTTACTAAGAGTTTTAAGATGGGTAGAATATGATTTACAAGACCATGTTAGTACTTATTTACTAGCTAAGGTTCCGATTTTGTTTAGAGATAGGATTAAAAAAGAATTTATTGCGGAATTAAAACAAAATCAACAAAAAGTTAGCAGTAAAGAAATTGAAGATCAAAATGAAAAAAAGATTAGCCCAACTATGGTTAATTGGTTAAAAGAATATGACTTATTAGTTGGTTCTGGGTTAGTAGATAAGTTGAAAAAAACAGAGTTTTTATATCAAAGTAAAAATTCTAGAGAATTAACAGAAACTGAAAGAGGGAAGCTAGTTAAGTTAATTGATTTTTACGAGTTCTTAAAAAGAACTTCTGAGCATCCAGAAGGAGTAGAAGAAAAATTTATTATTCAAGATGAAGATAGGTTGGTAGAAATAGACCATGGAAAGGTGGTAGAGCTTGGGCCTATCCCAGAAGTTGCGGTCAAAGAAGAAGATCCAGCGGTAATCCATATTCGTCATCCGCATATCGAAGAATTTTTAGAAGATCATGATAAGATTGATACTCATTTAAGTGCTGAGAAAAAAGAGGAGAAAGTAAAATTTGTTAAGCCTAAAGTAGTGGCGCCGACTTTTAAAGAAGCAGAAGCCAAGATGAAAAATCCAAAGGCCAAAATCCAAAGGCCAAAACCACAACCTAAAGTACAAATTCCTGAACCAATTGAGATGCCTGCCGTCGTAAAACCTGTGGCGGACAAGTCTAAGCCTAAGCCACAACCCATAAAACCTATGCCACCAATTAATCCTCCAAAAAAAGTAATTAGTGATATTAAAGCTCCGCAAAAAGTTTTAAGCTTAACAGACGAGTTAGAGCAAATTAGTGTAGATGAATTTAGAAATTTAGGCGCAAACAAGATTCGAGAAAAAATGGGTCTTTTAGAAAATGAATCTATGGAAAAAAGAGCCGAAGGGATTGAAGCTTGGAAAAAATCACCAGTAAATTTGTTGTATTTAGAAATTGGTCAAGAGAGCGTTATGCAGGGCAGGGGAGTAAGAGAGGTTATTCAAGCTAGAGAGTCTAGCGAACAGCCAACTTTAACTTACGCAGAGTTTGAAGATTTAGCAGATTTAAATAAGTCACTTAGATTTTAATCATGCAGTTTATTGTTCCTCAATTTATCGAAGTAGAAACCAAAATTATTGGACCGATTTCAGTTCGTCAATTTATAACCTTATTGGTCTCTGCAGGAATTATTTTTTTACTATATGAGCTGCTAGCTTCTACTGCTTTTATTATTAGTGCTTTATTTGTCGCAGCTATCTCTGGAACTATAGCTTTTGCGAGAATTAATAGTCAGCCATTTCATATTTTTGCCTTGAATTTTATTCAAACAATGAAAACTCCTAATTTAAGAGTTTGGCATAGGGAGTTTATTCAATATAAAGAAAAAACTAAAAAAGAAAAAAAGAAACCTCAGCCCCCAGTAATTAAAAAACAAGTCACTCCTTCTAGGTTAACAGAGCTATCACTGCAAGTTGATACTGGAGGAAGGTATGAAGCTGAAGACAAAAAATATGGCCCCAAAAAATAAAAAAAAGCAACCCTCAACTCAAAAGCATTTACCAATCATGGAAATTAAAGACGATTTGGTAGTTCTTAAAGATGGTACGTTGCGTAAGGTTTTGCTAGTTTCATCAATTAATTTTTCATTAAAATCTGAAGAAGAGCAACAAGCGATTATCCAGGGGTATGTTCAGTTTTTAAATAGCATAGATTTTCCATTGCAAATAGTGATTCAATCTAGGGAGTTAAATATTGCAGATTATTTAGAAAGGCTAAAAGTTCAGGCTAGAACTCAGACTAACGAGCTTTTAAAAGTGCAAACTGAAGAGTATCGTCAGTATATTACAGAGCTGGTTAGTTTGGCCGAGATTATGGAAAAGCGTTTTTACGTAGTAGTTCCTTATTCTCCGACCACCGATAAGCAAAAGAATTTTTGGACCAGAGCCTATGAAGTTTTAAGTCCATTTTCTGTGGTGAAGTTGAATAAGAAAAAAATGAGTAAATATTTAGAAGAATTAAATCGTCGAATAGGATTAGTTCAAGGCGGGTTAGAAGCCTTGGGGCTAAGTACGGTTTCTCTAGACACTCGGGGGTTAATCGAATTGTATTATCAGGTTTATAATCCAGGAACATCAAAAGATTTTTTAAAAGATATAAATAAAGTTCAAATAGAAGAAAAATAAAATGGTAGATTTATTTAAGCCTGAAGTGGCTCAAGCTTCTCAGGAACCTAAAAAAACAAAAAAAGAGCCTCGAACAAAAGATCGAGAAGAGCGTATTTTATTAGAAGAAATGCAGGTTTATCGTAAAGGAATTACATCAATTATTGATTTAATTTCTCCAGCGGCTTTAAGAGTTGATCCTCGATTGTTAGAATTAGGCGGTAAGTACATAAGTACTTTATTTGTAGTTACTTATCCAAGATATATTAGCGTGGGTTGGTTTGCACCGATTGTTAATTTAAGCATGACTTTTGATATTGCCATGTATTTTTATCCGGTAAAAGCAGACGTGATTTTAAAGCAATTAAAAAAGAGGGTAGGTAATATTGAGGCTCAGATTATGTCGGACGCAGAGAAAGGAGCCCCGCGTGATCCAATTAGAGAAACAGCCTTAAAAGATATTGAGCAGCTTCGAGATAGCTTAACTCAAGGAACAGAAAAGTTTTTTCAGTATGCCTTGTACATGACTGCTTATGCAGAGAGTAAAAAAGAATTAGAAGATACCATGGAAAGATTAGAATCAATGTTTGGTTCTAAGTTAGTAGTATCCAAGAGAGTATTTTATCAATCCGAACAAGGCTTTACCTCAACTACTCCTTTGGGAATTGATGATTTACAGGTTTACTTTAATATGAATTCCTCTCCATGTGCTTCTAGTTTTCCATTTATGTCTTCAGAGCTGACCTCTGATAATGGAATTTTATATGGAATTAACCGTCATAATAATAGTTTAATTTTATTTGATCGTTTTTCTTTGCAAAATGCTAACTTTGTAGTTTTTGCTACCTCTGGAGCAGGAAAAAGTTATACTATTAAATTAGAAGTGTTGCGATCAATGATGTTGGGGACAGATGTGATTATTATTGATCCAGAAATGGAATATAAATATTTATCTGATGCGGTAGGAGGGACTTATGTAAATGTTTCCTTGGGTTCTAAAGCTAAGATTAATCCTTTTGATTTACCGCGGCCAACTAGTGGAACAGAAAAAACAGAAGATATTATTCGCTCTGCTGTAATTACTTTAAAAGGATTGTTGCGATTAATGCTGGGAACGATTACCGCGTCTGAGGATTCTATTTTAGATCGAGCCTTGATTGAGACTTATGCTAAAAAAGATATTACTCCAGATAGTGATTTAACCCAAGTGGAAGTTCCAGTGATGGCTGATTTAGTAGAAATTTTAGAAGGGTTTACTGGAGCAGAAAATTTAGTAATTAAACTTAAAAAATATACTGAAGGAACTTTTGCCGGATTATTAAATAGCCCGACTAATGTAGAGATGGATAATCAGTTGGTAGTTTTTTCTGTGCGGGACTTAGAAGACGAGCTAAGGCCTTTGGCAATCTATACGATAGTTAATTATATTTGGCAAGTAGTGCGTAGTGAGATGAAGAAGAGGTTGTTAGTAATAGATGAGGCTTGGTGGCTAATGCAACACGAGGATTCCGCTAAATTTATTTATGCCTTAGTTAAGAGGTGTCGTAAATATTATCTAGGGGTAACGACTATTACTCAAGATGTAAATGATTTTTTGGGATCTGCTTATGGGCAGGCGATTGTAAATAATTCTGCGTTGCAATTATTATTAAAGCAAACTCCGGCCGCAGTGGACCAGGTGGCTAAAGTATTTATGTTAACTGATAGTGAAAAATATTTGTTGCTAGAGTCTGCGGTAGGGGAGGGAATATTCTTTGCTGGAAGCAAGCATGCGGCGATTAAAGTAGTAGCTTCTTATACAGAGGATCAAATCATTACCTCTGATCCAAAACAGTTATTAGAAATTGAGCAATCCAAGCAGGAATTTGCAGCCCAAGCTCAAGAAAATAATCAATAATTAATGAAATAAATAATAAACAAATATGACCAGTCAAAGCAAGTTTTTTCTAATTTTAGCTGTTTTAGTTATTATTTTATTAATAGGCGGGGGAGTAATTGGGTTTTTATACTGGCAAAGCATGGAGCAAGAAACAACTGTAGAGGCGATTGTAGAAGAAGTTGAAGAAAAAACAGAGGAAGAGGTGACTACTAATATTAATGTAGCTGAGGAAGTAGTAGAGGAGGCAGAATCAAAAGAAATGGATGAGGAAGATTTTGTGCAGCAATTAGCTAAGAGTTTTACCGAGCGCTATGGTAGTTTTTCTAATCAAAATGATTATGAAAATTTACTGGATTTAAAGATATACATGACTAATAAGATGCAAAAAGAGGTAGACGAATTTATTGAAGCTAATAAAGCAGAAGAAGGAGAAGAACAGGCTTATTATGGGATTACAACTAAAGTATTAACTTTAAATAAGTTGAGCTTAGAAGATGATAAAGGTGAGTATAATGTTAGTTGCCAGCGTAAAGAAGCTAAGGGGTTAGAAGGGGGAAGCAGAACCTATACAGAAAGTGCAAAAATAGAATTTAAAAAAGTAGACGGCCAATGGAAAGTTCATAGCTTTACTTGGTTATAAAATTATGGAGTATCTTGAAGAAGTCAAACAAAAGGAGGATGCGGTTCAAGTGGAGATGGAGAAAGTTTATGAATTAGTAGAAAAAAAAGAAGATTTTGAAAAAATTAAAATTATTTATAACGGTTATGTAAAAAAGGTGGCTGAGCTTTATAATTTATTTTTTCAAAAAATTAAAGAAGAAAAAGAAAAAGGGGAGATAGATGAAGGAGAATGGAAAAAGCAAGGAGATTTTTTAGCTAAAAAGTATAAAGAAGAAATTTTATTACTAGCAGTAGCAGTAGATAAGGTATTAGGAAAATAAGCTTATGGCAGTGAATCCAAAGGCAGTAGTAGATATAGCAGTACAGATGGCAGATGTTTATTTAGATTGGAGAGAAGTTGGTGGAGTATCAGTAGGAGATGCGGCTAAGATGAAAGGGGTTGGCTCTTTGAAAGACATGGCCATGAACATGGATTTAAGTGGATTATTGAATTTGGCAGCAATAGAAAGCATGGGAATGAGCTTTAAGAGAGCGTCTGGAGATAGCGTTTCAGCAATTACGGCCGCAGAGGCGTTGGCAGCGGCTAAAATTTTTGCCCAGACAGCTCAAGAGGAATCACAGTCGATGAATGCTTTGAAAAATTATATTGCTAATCAGAATGCGCAAAGACAAGCTGCTTTACAAGAAGGATTACAGAAAAAAGCAGCAGTAAAGAGAAAGCAAATAAGAAAAGGACCAGTTACTAAGCGTGATTTTTCAGGCGGTAAACTAGGAAAAGCAGCTAAGGTTCCAATGATGCCTCCAGAAGAGGAGGGAGTTGCGCCAGAAGAAGAAGCTCCGGTTCCAGGAGGAGCACCGATTGCTCCAGCAGCTACGCCTCCTAGTGGACCAACTTTAGAAGGAACTCCAGATACTACTGACACAGAGGCAGGAGAAGAATTAGGAGAAGAAGACGAAGATAAATCAGAGGATGAAATAGCTAGAGAGTTAGCAGAAGAAAAAAAAGAGACTCCAGAAGAGGAACAAGAAGAGCGGGTGGTTGAAGAAGAAAGAGAAGAGATTCCAGAGCAGCCAGCGGCTAAGCCAGAAGTGTCTGAGGCAGCAGCGCAAAAAGCGACTCAAAGAGAATTAGACGCTCAAAAAAGAATTTCTGAATTAGAGGGAAAAGTGGATAAAGATAGGACCTGGGAAGAGAGAATGCTTAGAGCAACAACAATAGGGCCAATTCCAGGAAATTTACTTTATTTTTGGGTGGCAGTATCAGCTTTAATAGCTGGATTACCAGGAATATTAGTAGGAGAGGTGTTTACTTTAATGGCTAATTTCGGCTATATTAATTTGCATGCTTTTATAGATTTATTGCCATTTAAAGTGTCTATTCCCTGGGGAGATATACAAGTAGAGTTTGACGAACTTTCTTGGAGAGAATGGATATTTATAGGATTAATGGACGGAGTAATAGCTTTGATTATTCTGGGTATAGCAGCCTTATGGATGGCGATAATTAAATTAATTATAGATCCTTCAGAATTAGTAAATTTAGGGTATAGCAGCCTGGTAGCGTTATTTACTTCTATAGGATTTTAAAATAAATAATAATAAAATATATGAATTTACTAGAATGGTTTAGAAATTTATCTCCTTTAATAAGAAGGATGATTGTAGCTTTAGGGGTGGTAATAATAATTGGCTTATTAGCCGTTGGCTATTATTTTATTTTTTTTGCTGAAAAACCAGAAGAAGAGGTAGTAGTAAATATTAATGGAGAGATGATCCCCTTAGATCAATTGCCAGATGTTTTAAATATTAATAGAGAGCGTATAGAAGTTAATGTTAATGTGGAGCCATTACCAGAGATTTCAACCGTGGCTCAAGGAGATAAGACATTGGTGAGTCAAGTTGGGTTTGCAGATGTTAATAATATTTCTTTAGATGGATCTGGGCAAAGTATTGTTTATTATGATTCAGAAACCGGTAAATTTTATCAGATTGATGAAGATGGAAATGTTATAGAGCTTTCTGATGTAGAATATGCTAATGTAGATAATGTTGTTTGGGGAAATAGCAAAGATCAAGCTATTTTAGAATTTCCAGACGAGTCTAATATTTATTATGATTTTTCAGAAGAGGTTCAATATACTTTGCCAAAAGAAATGGAAGATTTTTCCTTTGCTCCGTCTGATGGGCAAATTGGATTTAAGTATATGGCCATTGATGAAGAGGATCGTTGGTTAGGCGTGGCCGGAGTAGATGGTTCAGCTTCCAGAGGATTAGAACAATTAGGGGAAAATGCAGACAAGGTTAATGTGGATTGGTCTCCTTCTGGACAAGCTGTGGCTACATTTACTGATTATATAGATGGAGAGCGTCAACAAGTGGGCTTGGTTGGATTAAAGGGGGAAAATTTTAAAGCCATGACTGTAGAAGGAAAGGGCTTTGAAAGTCAGTGGGCACCAGATGGACAAAGAATGATTTATAGTGTTTTTAATTCAGAGAATGATTATAAGCCAACCGTATGGGTAGTAGATGCTTACGGAGATGATATTGGTAAAAATCGCCAGGAATTAGGAGTAAATACCTGGGTAGATAAATGTGCTTTTTCTGGGACAAGTACGGCTTATTGTGCGGTTCCAGAAGAACTTCCTCGAGGAGCTGGTTTTTCTGAAGGAGTAGCTGATAACACCGTTGATAATATTTATAAGATTAATTTAGAGAGTGGACAAAAAACTTTAGTGGCTATCCCAAGTGATAGCCAGGGAATAAATAGTTATACTATTGATGAGTTATTAGTGTCTGATGATGGGGGTATTTTGTACTTTAAAGATAAAAATACTCAAAAATTAAATAAGATTAATTTAAAATAATGAAAAAAGCCTTATTAATAGTTTTAGCGGTAATAGTATTTTTCAGTGCTTTGTTTTTATTATTTTATTTTAAAGAAAATATAGAGTCCTTTAAAGGAGGGGTTATTGAAGCTAGCGAGGTAGAGGGAAGTCCTTATACGGTTCATGTGCCAGAGTATTATTTTGAAAATAGAGACGAAGGAAAAGTTTTTTTAAGCTCAGTTGATCCTTGGAAAGGAAGTTTAGATGCAGAAAATGTGATTATTATTTTTGCTAGCATGGGACCGGAAAGTGTAGAGTTGTTTTCAATAATAAACAAGCTAGAACAGGATAGAGAAGGGGAGTTAGCATTTTTTTGGAAAGATTATCCAGTTAATGACTCAGCAAAGTTTAAAGCAGAAGAAGCTCATTGCGCTGGAGAGCAAGATAAGTTTTGGGAATATGCAGATAAAGAAATTTTAGGATTAGAAAAAGAATTAAATCTAGATACTATTTTATTTGAAGAATGTTTAGAGTCGGATGAAATGTTGAGTTTAGTAAATAGTAACTATTATTATACTAAGTCTTTAAAAATTGAAGAGGGGCCAGTAGTTTATGTAAATGATGAGTTAGTAGAAGGAGAATTAAATTATGAAAAAATTAATAATAAAATAAATTATGTGGTCCAAGAAAACTAAATTTGGCTTAGGAGGATTAATAATATTTGGGGCTGTTTTATTTGCAGCTAGCCAAGGCCAGGCAGCTTTATTGCCTTATGACCTAGAAGTGCCTATTGGCTCAACTACCTCAGTAAACAGTGTGGCTGATTATATTGATACAATTTATCAGTTTTTAGTAGGAATAGCGGGAGTTACAGCTACGGTGATGATAATGCTTGGAGGATGGCAATGGATTTTTGCCGGAGGAAATGAGTCAGCTATTACTTCAGCTAAAGAGCGTATAACTTCTGCAATTATTGGTTTGGTTTTAGCTTTAGCGTCTTACTTGATTTTATTTACGATTAATCCAGCTTTAGTAGAGCTGACTAGCCTTAATCCATCGTACATAACTCCAGCGACCGGGTGTACTGATGAAGAAAGTAATACAGTTTCTTTAGGCGATACTTGTGCAAAAGATTGTCAATGTAAGTCTGTTTTAGATAATAGATATGGGCAAGAAGTGCCTTCAGTTTGTCAGGATGATTCGACTGCTCCTACTTGCGTGGTTCCAGATAATAATATTTGTGCTTGGCAAAAAATAAAAGCAGAAGATGGAAGTATTTTAGAAGAAGAGGCTGGAGGAAAACTTGGTTGTGATGAAGATGCTAATTATGCTTGTTTAAATAAAAGTCATGTTCCAGTAGTTGAAGGTGGGCAGATATCATATTATATTGTAGAATGGTATTGTTCTGAGTACTCTAGAAGTGTAGGAGCGCATAGGTATGAGTATACAGTAGGAGATAATTACTCTATGTGTGCCTATGATAGTTTTGGAGGCCATATTTTATGGGATGATTTTTTGGGAGCCGGTTGTTATGGTTCAACTCAATTTATAGAAAAAGCAAATGATGAATATAACTAGAAATATTTTAATTGGTTTATTGGTTTTTGTTCTGTCTTTTAATATTGTTTTAGCGCAGACAGGGGATGAGGTAGCGACAGTGCCGGCTTATGATTTAGAAGTGCCGATTGGGTCAACGACTACGGTTTATGGTTTGGCGGATTATATTGGAACAGTTTATGCTTTTGGCGTAGGCATAGTAGGAGTTTTAGCAACGGTGATGATAATGTTTGGTGGATGGCAATGGATTTTTGCCGGAGGAAATGAAAAAATTATTGGTTCGGCTAAAGAATATATTACTTCAGCGATTATTGGTTTAGTTTTAGCCCTGGGATCTTATTTAATTTTGTTTACGATTAATCCGCAGTTAGTGGAGTTAACTGATTTAAATGTATGGAAAATAATTGCTCCAGAAATAGAAGAAGAATATAATTTTGATACTTGCTCTAAAGATGACGAAGCTTTAAATGATAATATTCCTTATAGAATTGTTACTAGAACAGGTATTTGCGGTGATAGTAAAATAGAAATTCCATCTGGGCAAGAAAAACATCCTTATCAGCAGTATACTAGAACAGAGGGAAGTAATTTATCTTCTCAAGAGCTATCTGCTTTAATTAATGAACACAAGGGTAATGTTAGCCCGGCTTTTATGCTGGCCATTTTAGAGCACGAAAGTAGATTTTGTTCTAATATTGTTAGTTCTGCGCCAGCCTGTGGAACTTCTCAATTTATAATGTCTACAGCTAAAATATATGATAGTCAATGTGGGGTTACTCTTCCGGAAGATGACGAAGATGCTTGTAAATATTTATTAAATAATCCAGATTTAGGAGTTTGCCTACAAGGTAAGTACTTAAATCATTTACACCAAGCTTCAGGAGGGGACGAGGTAAAAATGTCTGCTGGATACAACGCTGGTGAAGGAAGATGGAGAGATAGCGAGAATTGCCCTGGTCTTCCAGAGTGGCAATGCGAAGGAGACATGGGACAAGCTGGCTTAGCAGAGGTGACTGGTTATGTGGCTGGAGTAGCAGCTAGAAAAAATGATATTTGTAACGCCATAGGCGGAACAGTTGGTGGTCCGCAAGAGGTAGAGTATGACGAAGCAGTGTTTGATATGTATTAATTATGAAAAAAATATTTGTTTGTTCAAAATGTGATTCGCAATTCCCTAAATGGTCGGGGCGTTGTTTAGAGTGTGGAGGATGGGGGACTTTAGAAGAGGGGCAGCAAGATAAGAAAAAGGAAAAGCGAGCGGATGTGCCCACTGGAAAGGTAGTTGGCTTTGAAGAAATAAAAGGCCAAAAAGATATTTATAAGTCTAGCGGAATAAAAGAAGTTGATAGAGTGTTAGGACAGGGGATTGTAGACGGAGGATTGTTTTTATTAGGAGGTGACCCAGGAATTGGAAAGTCGACCTTGGCTTTACAAATAGCTAATTCTTTTAAAGGTAAGGTTTTGTATGTTTCAGCTGAAGAATCAGCAGAGCAGGTGAAGCTAAGACTAGAGAGGTTGAAAGATCAGAACAAAGAATTAAAATTTTTAGGAGAAGAAAAAGTTGAAATAATTAATAAGACGATAATTAAAGAAAAGCCAGAATTAGTAGTTATGGATTCTATTCAAACTGTCTTGTCTGACGAAGTAGCCGGAGAATATGGAGGAGTGAATCAAATTAGAGCGGCGACATTGCAGTTTTTAGAAACAGCTAAAAAAGAAGGTATTCCGATTATATTAATAGGTCATGTGACTAAAGAGGGAAATTTAGCAGGGCCACGGTCTTTAGAGCATTTAGTAGATGTGGTTTTATATTTAGAAGGAGATAAGAATCATCAATATAGACTGCTGAGAAGTGTAAAAAATAGATTTGGATCTGTTCAAGAAGTGGGAGTATTTGATATGCAAGAAACTGGATTAATAGAAGTGACTGATCCAGGGCAAATATTTTTAGAACAAAAAAGTGACTACCCAGGATCTTGTTTAACCGCTTTAGTAAAAGGAAATAGAGTGTTTTTAGTGGAGGTTCAGGCTTTAGTTAGTAAGACAGTATTTGGTTATCCAGTGCGTAAAGCCTCTGGGTTTGATAATAATCGATTGCAAATGTTATTAGCGGTATTAACTAAGCGATTGAAATTGCCTTTAGGACAATATGATGTTCACTTGAATGTGATTGGTGGACTTAAGATAGATGAGCCGGCCGCAGACTTAGCAATTTGTTTAGCAATTATTTCTGCGTTTATGGATCAGGCTCTACCAGAAGGAGTGGTTGCTTTGGGAGAAGTGGGTCTAGGCGGAGAAATTAGAAAAGTTTCTAGATTAAAAGAAAGAGTTAAACAAATTAAGGCATTGGGTTATAATAAAGTTTGGAGCGGAGAAGAGTATAAAAGCTTACAAGAAATTATTAAACAAATAAAAATATGAATAAAGGATTAACTTTTTTTATAATAGTTGCGATAGGCTTGGGTTTGTGTGTGGCGGGTTATTATTATATTTTTTGGTATGAAGCTCCTAAGAGTATTAGTCCTTTAGGAATAGTAGTTAATCCATTTGAAGAAGACTTGGATGGTGAGTATTATGACCAAATTGATGAAGAGTATAGCGAAAGAGAGGTGGGAGTTGTTCAATTATTTGTTGATTGGGGAGATGTAGAAAAAAATGAGGAAGAATATAATTGGGCTGAATTAGATCAAGAAATTAAATTTTTTAATAAAAGAGGATACCGAGTGTCTCTTTGTGTAAAAAATATTAATGGTTATGCCTTAGGAGATTTTCCAGAGGATTTTGTATATGTAGATTTATATAATAAAGTTTACCAAGAAAGATTTTCTGATTTTGTTTTAACTTTATTAGATAAACATGGAGATAAAATAGATTATTTAGTCTTGGGATCAGAAGTTAATAAATATTTAAGTATTAGAACTGACCAAATAGAGGCTTTTAGTTTATTTTATAATACGATTTATTATCGAGCAAAAACAGATTATCCTAATATTCAAATAGGAACATCCTTTTCTTATGATGTAGGGCTTGATAGAGATAGTTTAATTTTAGAAGAAGATTTTATTGGTTTTACTTTTTATAATAATAATTCACAAAGCGAGGTGCTGAATGTTGATCAAGCGGATCAGGCTTTTAATAAGATGTTGGAAAAAGCAGGGGATAAGAAATTAGCTTTAATTTCTACAGGCCTGAGTAGTGCTGAATCCGCTAATAGTAGCTCTTCAAAACAAGGAGTTTTTATTGATAAGCTAATTAAGTTTGTTGTAAGTAATAAAGAGGAAATAGAATTTGCTAATTATTATTTTGCAGAAGATAAAGAGGCTTGTGTATCTTTTGCTGAAAATCAGCTGTGGAATAAATTGTTTAATAGTGATGTTTGTCAAAATAGTCCATTAAGAGAAAATGCCTGTTCTAAGGAAATGGTTTCCTCTGAAGAAAGGGAGAAGTTTTCAAGTTGGTTATGTGCTCATGGGCTTCGTAATGAAGTAGGGGTTCCTAAAGAAGGTTTTTATTCTTGGCTAGAAGCTATTCAAGATGTAAATTTTGAATAAAATTATTAAGTTTTTCTTGTAATAAATTATAACTAGATAATTCTGGTAAAATATTTTTTGCTGCTTCTTGAGTTTGTTTAATTAAAATATGATCGCCTAGGTTGGCTAGCTTTAAAGCGTTTATATAGCCAGATTGTGTTTGGCCGTAGACATCGCCAGGACCGCGAAGTTGGAGGTCGAATTCAGCCAAAGAGAATCCATCGTTACTTTTTACTAAGGCGTTGAGTCTGGCTAGGGTTTTGGGTTGATTAGAATCCGTAAATAAAAAGCAATAAGATTGTTGGTCGTTTCTACCAACTCGGCCGCGGAATTGATGGAGTTGGGCTAAACCAAAGCGATCGGCTCCTTCGATCATCATAATAGTGGCCCCAGGGATATCAACTCCGACCTCAATAACCGAAGTAGAAACTAAAATAGGGAATTTATTTTTTTGAAAGTCGGTCATTATTTTTTCTTTTTCTTTTGGTTTTAATTTTCCATGAAGGAGTCTAATTTTTAAATCAGGAAAGATATCTTTGTTTAAGCGCTCATATTCTTCTTCCACTGATTTAACTCCCAGTTTGTCGCTAGGAGAAATTAATGGGCAGACAACAAAGATTTGTTGCTTTTGTTCTATTTTTTCTTTAATAAATTGGTAGGCCTTAAATCTTTTTTGTTCGGTAATTATTTTAGTGATTATTTTTTTTCTTCCTTGAGGTTTGGTTTTAATTATAGAGAGGTCGAGGTCGCCATAGACTGTGAGAGCGAGAGAGCGGGGGATCGGAGTGGCGGTTAAAGAAAGAAGATGGGGGATAGTCTGAGAGTCACCAGATTTTTCTTTTAAAGTTTTTCGCTGACCAACTCCAAAGCGGTGTTGTTCGTCGATAATTGCTAAAGCTAAATTAGCAAAGTTAATTTTTTGTTGAATCAAGGCGTGGGTGCCGACAAAAATTTTAGAGTCTACAGAAATTTGGCGATGGGTTCTAGTGAGGAGAGAAATTTTTTGTTTAGGTAAAATTTGTTTTAAGGTTTTATAATGTTGTTGAGCTAAAATTTCAGTGGGAGCCATTAAAACAGATTGATAGCCGTTTAAAGCACAGTTAAGCATAGCTAGCGCCGCTACTATTGTCTTTCCGGATCCAACATCGCCCTCTAATAGACGGTTCATTGGCTTATCTTGAGAAATATTTTGTAAGATTTGCCAAGCAGATTTTTTTTGATCGTCAGTTAAAGTGAAGGGTAATGATTTAACGAATTGTTTAATTTCTTTTTCTTTGAATTCTAGAGAGATTGCGTTTTGTTGGTTTAGATTTTGCTTAGCTTGCTGAGCGTATAATTGTAAAATAAATAACTCATCGAATTGTAGGCGCTTTCTGGCTTTTTCTAAATTTTCAAAAGAATCTGGAAAGTGGATTTGGTGTAAAGATTTATTTAGATCTAGTAAGTTGTATTTTTTAAGCAGGGTTTCAGGGAGATGTTCTGAAATTTTTATATTTTCTAGAGCATGTTTAATAAAAAAGCGAATTTGTTTTTGAGTTAGGCCGGCCGTAGTTGGATAAATCGGAGTGATGCGGGCGGTGTGAGTAGTTTGAGTATTGCTTTTTTCATAAGTTGGGCTAGATAGATGAAGACCGTATTTATCTTGCTTTATATTTCCTGAAAAATAAAGCTCTTCGCCGGGAGTTAGGTTTTTTTTAAGATAAGGCTGATTAAACCAGATTATTTTTAAAGAACCAGTGTTATCAGAAACTAAGGCTTCGGTAATGTTCATTCTGCGGCGATGGGCGCGGCGAGAGTTTATTAAATCTAGCTTGGCTTTAATAGTGACCGTGCCCTCAGAATTTATTTCATTAATAGGGTAAATTTTAGAAAGATCTTCATAACGATTAGGATAATAAAAAAATAGGTCCTTAGTATTTTGGAGACCTAATTTTTTCAAACGATTAACTGTTGTTTTACCAACAGTAGGGAAGTCTATTAAAGGTGAGTTTAGGGTGATAGACATAAATGGTGCGCCAGTGGCGTTTACTTCGTAACCGCACTGGCAAGCTCGGCAGAAATTATTTGTGCAAGGCACTGGCGTGCCCGTGCAGTTTGTGAACGGAGTGAATAAAATGCCTCGGGTGCGCTCGGCAGGAGTCGAACCTGCGACCTCAGGAACCGCAATCCTACGCTCTATCCAACTGAGCTACGAGCGCCTAAATTTTTATAATTTAAGCCAACGGGCCCAGCGATCTGTACTGGATTCTTCCTCTTGAGAAAGATCTTCGTCTAAATATTTCAATAGGGCACGGCGAACAGTAATTGGGTTGATATTTCCAAGAGGAATAGATAATTCTTTTTTTAGGATCTGAGGGGTGTCGATATACAGGTTTTTAACAGTAGGTGGTTCGTAAATAATCCAGAATTTTTTAAGATTTTTATAAGGATAGAAATCTTTACCAATTACTAAGCCGTCTTCAGTGATTTGAAATTTTAGATTTTCAGGCTCGTGACGGTGGTCTAAATATATAATGAACGTGGTTAACCCAATGATGATAGCAAATAAGAAATTTGCTGTCCAGAGGGCATAAACTAGAAGAATTATTCCAATTAGACCGACCCAGAAATACCAGAAGATGCTGCGGTCATATTGGGTGAATTCAGGAAAATCCCATTCAGCATGGATTTTTCCGTATTGTTCTTTTTTTGTTTCTGTAGGCATGGTTTTATTATAACATTTTTGCCTCAAGTGCGGAAGGGGTGGGATTCGAACCCACGGGACCCGTGAAGGCCCAACAGTTTTCAAGACTGTCACATTCGACCACTCTGTCACCCTTCCATATGTCTTGGCGGAGAGGGAGGGATTCGAACCCTCGGAACCCGTAAAGGCTCAACACCTTAGCAGGGTGCTGCTTTCAGCCACTCAGCCACCTCTCCAGACATGAAGATAATATAACAAAATATTAAGATTTAGTCAATTACCCCTTAGCTATGACTATTTTGTATATTTCAGAGGCCTGGGCTTGTTTTAGGGCTTTAGAGCACTCTTTCATGGTGGAGCCAGTGGTGTAGACATCGTCAATTAAAAGGACTTTTTTACCCTGGAGCGATAATGAGGAAATAAAGCAGTTTTGCAGGTTTTTACGGCGTTGTTGTTCGTCTAATTGGGCTTGGGGAGGAGTGTAGCGTTGTCGGATAATGGCGTTTTTTAGAATAGGCAGGTCTATATTTTGGCAGAGAAGGGTGGATTGGTTAAAACCGCGTTCCAGGTAACGTTTTTTGTGTAAAGGGATGGGGATAATATAATCAAAAGATTGGTCGATTATTTGGTTGAGAAGGGTAGAGATAATAGGGGCGAGTTCTTTAGAGTAGTTATATTTAAATTGGTGGATAATTTTTTGCATTAACGGGTTTTTGTAGGAATCTAGATAATATAAATCGTCTATTTTTTGGGGATTATAAATTTTTTGTTGGCATTTAGGGCAAAGCCAAATATCCCAGGTGCCACAACCCAGGCATTTGATGGGAAAAATTAAATCCAATAAAAATTTTTTCATAAGCCTCTCCCCCAGCCCCTCTCCGCTTCCGGAGAGGGGAGGTTAGGGATTATTAATAAATAAAAAGCTCTCTCCAAAGGAGAGTGCTTGCCTTGTAATAAGTATATATTAAAATATAAAATAAATCAAAATTTCCCCCTCTCCAAACGTGGAGAGGGGGATTAAGGGGGAGAGGCTAGTTATGAGGTGATTGTCAATTTATTTTTTTCCAGGGTAATGTTGACCGCAGAGCCAGGTTTTATATCTTCAGATAGTATTTTTTCTGCTAATGGAGTGGCTAATTGTTCTTGAATGATTTTACGTAAAGCTCGGGCGCCTTCTTCAGGAGAAAATGATTTTTCGGCTAGATGTTTATAAACGGACTTATCGATTTTAAGATTTATTTTTTGCTCTTTAAGGAGTTCGCTTAATTCTTTAGTTTGTAATTCAGCAATTTTAGTGACCAGGTCAAGGGTTAGGGGATTAAAAACAATAGTTTTATCAATTCGATTTAAAAATTCGGGACGGAATTGTTTTTTAAGCTCACCTAAAACATGATCTTTGATTTTTTCGTAGTCTAATTCTTTAACTTGTTCTTGATTATCAAAACCAATTTGGGCTTGTTGTAAAAAGTTTTGTAAGCCAATATTAGAGGTCATGATAATTAGAGTGTTTTTGAAGTTTACTTTTTTACCAGTGGCGTCAGTTAAATGGCCGTCTTCTAATATTTGTAAGAACAAATTAAAAATATCTGGGTGGGCTTTTTCAATTTCATCAAATAAAATTACAGAATGAGGCCGTTGTTTCACAAAGTCGGTTAATTTAGCTCCTTCTTTATAGCCGATGTATCCAGCCGGAGCACCGATTAATTTAGAAGCATTAAAGCCCTCTTTAAATTCAGACATATCTAAACGCAAGAAAGATTTTTCATCTCCAAAAAGAGACTGAGCTAAGACTTTAGCTAATTCTGTTTTGCCAACTCCAGAAGGCCCAAGGAAAATAAATGAACCCAAAGGACGGTTGGGGGAGGAGAGTCCAGCGCGAGAACGTTTAATAAGGTTAGTAATTTCAGTTGTAGCTTGCGGTTGGCCTAAGATAGATTGGCTAAGTTTTTTTTCTAAGTTTAGAACTTTGCTTTTTTCAGAATTAATTAATTCTCCTAAAGGTAAGCCTGTTATTTTAGAGATAATAGCGGCAATATCTTGTTCTTGTATTTTAGTGCTATATTTTTTTAGCTTAGGTTGTTTTCTGAGTTCTTTAATTTGCTTAAGAAGTTCTTGTTCTTTTTCTTTTAAGTCCAGAGCTTCAGATAATTTCTCAGCTTTAATTAAAGATAATTTTTTTTGTTTTAAATTAGAAATTTTTTGGTCTAATTGTTTAATCAAATTAACAGTTGGGCTAAGAGGGCGATCAACTCTGGATTTAGCGGCTGCTTCGTCGATTAAATCAATGGCTTTATCAGGTAAGAATTTGTCTTGCACATAACGGACGCTTAGGTCGACGGCTGCTTTTAAAGCCTCAGGAGTGATGTTAACTTGATGATAGTGTTCGTAATTTTCTTTAATGCCTTTTAGAATTTCTAAAGTTTCTTCAGATGATGGTTCTTCAACTAAAATAGATTGAAAGCGGCGTTCTAAGGCAGGGTCAGATTCGATATGTTTACGGTATTCAGACGAGGTAGTAGCGCCAATACAACGGATTTGTCCTTTGGCTAGGGCGGGTTTTAAAATATTAGCCGCATCCATGGTTCCGCCTCCAGGGCCAGAGCTGCCAGTGCCCATTAAAGTATGGATTTCGTCGATAAAAACAATGATATCTGGGTTGTCTTGGAGCTCTTCAATAATTTGCTTGAAGCGAGATTCGAATTCGCCACGATACATGGTGCCAGCAACTATTAAGCTAAGATCTAGTTTATAAATTTGTTTGTCTAGTAAAACCTCAGGGACGTTTTTTTCTAGAATTCTCTTAGCTAATCCCTCAGCAATAGCGGTTTTACCAACGCCAGGCTCACCGATTAAGACAGGATTGTTTTTAGTGCGGCGAGAAATGATATGAATAAGGCGTTCTATTTCTTGGGACCTGCCAATAACTGGATCAATATCGAGTTGGTTTTCGGGGTTGGTTAAGTTGGTGCCAAAAAATTCTAAGGCACTGGCCTGGTCTTCGTCTTCATCTAAGTCTTCCTCATCTTTAAAAAAGCTGGTGATCTGAGGAAGGCCAGAAGTATTTTTTAATAATAGGTCTATTTTTTTATTTAGATCGTTTAAAGAAACATTTTTTCTTTTTAAGAAAACAGAAATTTTAGGATCATTAAGATTAATCAAGGCTTGAAGTAAGTGTTCACTTCCAATGTACTGGTGTTTTAATTGTTGAGCCAGAATAGACGCTCTTTCGATTACCTTTTTTGAGTCACTAGAAAATTGAGGAAGAAAATTAACAGGAGTAGGACCTAAGGGCGGGGGAGGGGCGATGTCTTTAGGAGAAACTTTAAATTTATATAATAAATTAGAAGCTAGGCAGCCTCGGTGTTGTAATAAGGCAGTAAAAAGAATAAAAGGAGTAATCTCAGGACTTCTTTGAGCTAAGGCTAAATTAATAGATTTAGTTAGGATTTGCTTTAGATTAGCAGAAAATCGGTTTAATATTTCTAGAGACATGGATCTGGTTAATTTTTCTTAATAGAAGCTAAATCATTATAAAGCAAATAGATATAAATTACTAGAGCTGGACTAGATAAGGTAATAGCGGCGATTGGGCCAACCCAAGGAACTAAGTTAAAGACAACAACCAGAGTTAAAACAATAGTATAAGCAATGATAAGCCTAATAAGCACTGGTAGGAAGTGTCCGCGAATTAATTTTAGGCTATGTTTAATAGATTTAATTATAGAATTATTTTTTTCTATAAGACTATAAGGAGAAAAGATTAAGCAAGCAGAAACAAAAAGACCGAGAGCCAGAGGGATGAGTTCTAGCCAATTGAACCAGTTAGTTAGAACTTCTAGGTTTAATAGACCAATAAGCATTCCTAAAAAAGTAATAACAAAATAGCCAATAATGATAGCTAGTAAAGAAATTAAGCCCATAATTAGACTAAGGCCAAGATATTTCCAGAATAATTTACTAGTTTGAGCGATGATAGACTTGGTATTAAGCTCTCTATAATTTACAGCACTAACAAGTAAGGCTAAAGTTCCAAAAATTTGCAAGACCGCAATAATTAAAACGCCAATAATAATAAAGTATAAGGTGGAAGATTGCCAGCCAAGGAGCTCTTGCCAAGAGCTAGCTGCTTCAAAAGCAGTGACAAATTTTCCTAAAACAATAACAAAAGCAACATAAGTTAAAAACCAGGGAATAAAAGAAATAAAAACCCAGAATAAGAAATGGGTAGAAAAAATGTCCCACCATTTGTGCCAAAGAGTGGATAAGCTGATTAAGTCGTGATGTTTTGTTAGGTTTTTGTTTTCCATAATTTTTATTAGGCTATTGATCTTAATTTATTTATTCTATCTTGAACTGGGGGGTGAGTAGAGAACAGGCTTTTAACTGGGCTAGAGATATATAGATGAGCCGTAGATTGATGAGGTTTTTTAATTTTAGAATTGCGGCTTATTTTTTCTAAAGCACTGGCTAGGCCCTCTGGATAACGGGTTAAAAGAACGGCAGAGGCGTCGGCTAAATATTCTCTTTTTCTAGAAATTGAAAGTTGAATTAGCTTGGCAATTAACGGGGCGATAATCATGGCAGCTAGGCCGAGGATAAAGAAAATCAGATTATTGTTTCTGCGATCTCCGCCAAAAAAACTTCCTCTTAAAACTAGATCAGTTAACAAGGTGATAATACCGACACAGACAATAACAATCATCATTAGACGAATGTCGTAGTTTTTGACATGGGAAAGTTCATGAGCGATTACACCTTCTAGTTCTTGGTTTTCTAGATTTTCTATTAAGCCAGTAGTTAAGGCGATAGAGGCATGCTTAGGGTCGCGGCCAGTGGCAAAGGCATTCATAGCAGGATCAGGAATTAGGTATATTTTTGGCATTTCTAGACCGGCAGTAATAGATAAATTTTCAACAAGGTTCCAAATGTAGGAGTTATCTTCTTTTTTTAGAGGACCTTTGGCTCCGGCAGTAAAAAGAGCAACTTTATCTCCAGAAAAATAACTAAACAGCGACATGACAACAGCTATAATTAAGGCTAAAATTAGCCCTCCATAGCCATAGTCTAAAACATAGCTAATAATAAATCCCAGGACCAAGATGACCAGGATAAACAAGATGAGCAGGATAACAGTACGTCTTTTATTACTGGCGATTTGTTGATAAGCGGTCATTTAGAATTTTACTTCTACGTTTTTTCGTTCTTCAGCAGATTCTACTTCATAGAAATCTCGTTTTTTAAATCCAAGTAAGCCAGCTACGATATTGTTAGGGAAAACTTCTAATTTAATGTTGAAGTCACGAACAACGCCATTGTAAAAACGGCGAGAAGCTTGGATTTTGTTTTCAGTGTCAGAAAGTTCGTCTTGAAGCTTGGCAAAATTTTGATTAGCTTTTAATTCAGGATAATTTTCAGCGACAGCAAATAAAGATTTTAAAGCACCCATTAAGTTGTTTTCTGCTTTGGCCATATCAGCTGGAGCTTTAGCATCTAAAGCAGCGGCTCGAGCCTTGGTGACATTTTCAAATAATTCTTTTTCATGAGCAGCGTATCCTTTAACAGTTTCGATTAAGTTAGGAATAAGGTCGTGGCGACGCTTTAATTGAACGTCGATATCAGACCATCCTTCGTCTACTTGGTTTCTTAATTTAATTAGTCCGTTATAGACTAAGATTAGCCAGCCAGCAATAAAAACAACAGCGATTGCTACGACTAGCAAAATGATTGCTAAAATACCCATTTTTTTATTAATTAATACTTAATTTATAGCTTTATTATATAATAAATTTACACCTAATGTCAATTTGTGTTATAATAAAGCTACTTAACAAAAATTAAAGCATTATATTATGGCAATGTTTGGAGCTAGTAGCCAAAGTTATTTAGGTATTGATATAGGCAGCTCTTCTTTGAAAATAGTAGAATTGAAAAATGAAAAAGGAAGGCCAAAATTAGTTACTTATGGCTATATAGATCAGGGAATGAGTGTTTTAAGGTCTAAAGAAGAAGGGGATTTAAAGAAAATTGCTGAAGCTATAAAAACTTTAAATTCTAAGGCCAGGACAACAAGTAAAAAAGTGATTGCGGCATTGCCGAGCTATACTGTATTTAGCTCAGTCTTGAGTTTACCGGAAATGCCTAAGAAAGAATTTGAACAAGTAGTAAATTTAGAGGCAAAAAAGTTCATCCCCATGCCTTTAGAAGAAATGGTTTTGGATTGGAAAATTTTAGAAGGACTAGAGGAATATGGAAAGTTTTCTACTGGGCAAGAAGGAGGAGAAATAAAAACCAAGGAAAAAAAGCAAGTTAAAGTTTTAATTACGGCTGCGCCTAAAGATTTGGTCAATAAATATGTTCAGATTTTTAAAATGGCCGGCTTAGAATTGGTAAGCCTGGAAACAGAGAGTTTTGCTATTGAAAGATCTTTAGTAGGACAAGATAAGTCGCCGATTTTATTAATTGATATTGGTTCTCAGGCAACAAATATCGCGGTAACCATGGCTAGCGTGCCTTTGATTAGTCGAAGTATTGATGTTGGAGGGAGAAATATCACTAATAGCGTGGCTCAGAGCATGGGAGTAGAATTGGGTAGAGCGGAGCAGTTTAAAAGAGATTTAGGATCTAGTGATCAGTTTTTACAAATGGCTCAACCAATGTTAGATGCGATTGTTAATGAGGTGCGCTATGTGATAGAGCTTTATCAAAATCAGAGTTCCCAGCCTTTGGAAAAAGTAATTTTAGCCGGGGGGTCAGCGTGGCTGTCTAGCTTATCTGATCATTTATCCAAAGAATTAGGAATGAAAGTATTTTTAGGAGATCCTTGGGGAAGAGTAATTTATCCAGTGGAATTAAAGCCAGTTTTAAAA
Source organism: uncultured Gammaproteobacteria bacterium (assembly GCA_964572175.1). Classification (GTDB taxonomy): domain Bacteria; phylum Patescibacteriota; class Patescibacteriia; order UBA9570; family CAZNEH01; genus CAZNEH01. Next base: position 2,348 of record CAZNEH010000006.1, on the reverse strand, counting down.
GAAATTGGCCCAGCTATGGCCGTAGCTATAGGTTTGGCAATGAGGGAAATAGTATGAGTAGAGCTAGATTATGGCAAAAAATATTAGAAGAGGCTTTAAAAGCTGAAGCTCAAGCGGTCCACTTAGAATCAGATTTTATTCGTTTTAAACATGATTATGGTTTTAAGGATGCTTTTGAGTTAGCGGAAGGAGAATACGAGCAGTTATTAAAATGGCTAGAGGTTTTAGGAGATAATTGGAAAATAAAACAAGTAGAATTAAAAACAGAGGTTTATCCAAATAAGGCCATAGTTAGAATTTTTAAAAAAAATAATAGGTATTTAAATAATTTAAAAGGTTTGTATTTTTTTGAAAACAAAGAAGCTTTAAAAGAAACTTTGGATTATTTAACTAAAAAAGAATTACAGGTTATTTCTTTGGAAGATCATATAGAGTTAAAGCCAGGTAGGGGATTAACCGCAGGAAAGGCCTTGGATGCAGTAAAAGCAGACGTGATTATGGTGCCGCATCTAGAAGAAGAGGAAATCTTAGAAGCAGCAGTGAAAAAAGCATTAACCGGAAAGTTAGTTTTGGTTAATAAGATGGTTAAAGATGATAAGGAGGCCTTAAATTATTTATTACAACAAGGGGTGCAACCTCATTTAGCTAAATCAATTTGGCAAGGAATTATTAAATAAACATATATGGTAGATAAAATTAAAATTGTATTAGTAGAGGACGATGAATTCTTGGCTAATATGTATGAGACAAAATTGACTTTAGAAGGGTTTGAAGTGGTTCATGCTGGAGATGGTGAAAAAGGTTTAGAATTAGCTGGGTCTGAAAAACCAGATATTATTTTATTAGACATTTTACTTCCGAAAAAAGATGGTTGGGAAGTTTTAAAAGCCTTAAAAGAGAAAGAAGAAACTAAAAATATTCCAGTTTTAATGCTGACTAATCTAGGCCAAGAAGACGATGTGTCTAAAGGTTTAAAACTAGGAGCAGTTGATTATTTAATTAAAGCTCATTTTGTTCCACAGGAAGTTATTGACAAAATCCACAAGATTTTGAAAAAGTAGAAAAAATGTGCTATAATATATAAGTAAGAATTAAAAATAAAAACTATGCGAGAGGGGGTGAACTATGAATAAAAATAAAAAAGGTTTCACTTTAATCGAATTATTAATCGTTATTGCGATTATTGGATTATTGGCAACTTTAGCTATTGTATCTTTAACAACTGCTCAACGAAAAGCACGGGACACTAAACGTGTAGCTGATGTTAAATCAATTCAATCTGCTTTAGAGCTTTATTATAGTGATAATGCTGCTTACCCAACCCCAGCTGACTGGGCAGATCTAGGAACTGACTTAGGTAGTTATTTAACTCAACTTCCTTCTGCTCCAAATCATGCTAACGCAGAATTTTATTCTGTAGTATTAAATGATAACGCTGGTGATGATGCTACTGAATATGTAGTTGGTGCAACTTTAGAAGATGGTTCTCATCAAGCCTTGTCTCAGGACGACGACACTACTTATAATGTAGCTGGATGGGCTAACATTGTAGAAGTACAATCTACTGGTGTAGCTGATAATGTACTTGCTTGTACTGATCCATTATATTGTTTAGGTGAATAATTTTACTTAGATATAAAAAGACCCTGTTAGTTCAGGGTCTTTTTTGTTATAATAAAAGCATGAAACAAAAAAAGAGAATAATTATAGAATTAATAATTTTAAGTCTAGTTGTTTTATTAATAACAGGCTACTTTAATTTATTTTGGGTTAAAAAACAAATAGCGCATTATTATTATGAGCAGGCCACCAAAGTATTGGAAGAAGAGGGATTACAACCTAGTGGAGAATATTTAATTAAGGCGATTGATTGGGACCCAGAATTAAATAGCCAGGAATTTAAAGATTTTAAACAATATCGTGATGAACTTTTTAGTATGGAGGGGCAACCCTAGGGTTGCCCGTACAGGAATAATCAAATGATGTATTTAGTAGTTATAATTATGGGCTTGATAACAGGCAGCTTTTTAAATGCGGTGATTTTTAGGTTGAATCAGAAGACTAGCTTTGTGAAGGGTCGAAGTAAATGTATGAGCTGCAAGCATGAATTAGGAGTGCTGGATTTAATTCCCGTGTTTAGCTGGTTATTTTTAAGAGGAAAGTGTAGATATTGTAAGAAAAAAATTGATTGGCAGTATCCAGTAGTAGAGCTGGGAACAGCGGTTTTATTTGTTTGGGCTTTGATAGAGACGATGCATGCATCGTCTGTACAGACAATTTTTTATTTTATTATCATAGCGTTTTTGATTATTATTTTTGTATACGATCTGCGGTATCAGTTAATTTTA
>CAZNEH010000005.1:0-48521 GCA_964572175.1 uncultured Gammaproteobacteria bacterium | reverse complement strand
TATGTTCTATGCCTTGGCCTTGCTTAACTCTGATTTGTAATACTCCACCTGATTTTAAAACTTGATAAAGGTTTTTTAAAGCTTTAGGAATATCTCTTCTCTTTAAATGTAATAAAACTCCGCAAGCCCAAATTCCATCAAAAGATTCTGATTTAAATTTTAAATCTAATAAGTTCATGTTTTTAAACTGAGCTTTAGGAACATCTTTACGAACTTGGGTTAAAAATTTATTAACCACATCAATACCAGTAACCTGAAAACTTTTGGAAATAAAATATTTAGAGTCTCGGCCTCCGGCACAGCCCACATCTAAAATATGCCCTCCCTTGGGAAGAGCCTTAATAAACGCATCTATGCCAATTGGCTTAGATGAGGCTATGTCTTGTAAATATTTTGAACCTAAGAGCTTGTAAGTGTCTCTGGTTTTTTGATAACGGTCTCTGGGGGACATAAATTTTCCTCTTTAATTACGGTGTCATTAACAATCATTTTATCTTCTTTGATTTCTAAAACGTCTTGGTAAGAAATAATTAGTTGTTGCTCACCTAAAAGGCTCCTTAATCGAGAAGAGGAGCCTATTTTATAGTTGATGATTTGATGAGTGGAAGAATCTAATTCAAAGCCTGAAACACGGCCTAAAAAGTCTTGGCTTTTAGTGTAAACCGGTAAATTATTTAACTGTGACTGGTTTAGTCTCATCTGGTTTATTCATGTCTTTTTTAACTCGAAGGAAAATTAATTGTTGCCCTAATGAGAAAGCAGTGTTAGTTAACCAGTAAAGAGTTACGCCAGCTGGGAACTGGTAACCAAAGACCACGGTGATAATGGGCATGAAGTACATCATTTGCTTATTCATCATAGCAGCCATGCCCTCGTCTTTAGAGCCTTTAGTTTTTACAGCTGGTTTTTTGCTAGTTAAGGTTTTTGTTTGGAAGAACTGAGCAGCCCCAGCAAGTAATGCTAAATAAATATTATGAGTTTTGGCTAAATCAATAAAGCCTAAGAAGGTGGTGTTTAAAGGAGTGGTAGAATAAATATCTCTTAGGTAGCCGTATAAATGATTAACTTGTTCGGTAAGTAAAATTCCAGTTTCAGGATCAAGGTCTAGTCCGCCAAAGAAAACCCGGTATAAAGCAATTAGGATTGGCAGTTGAATGATTAAAGGAAGGCAAGAGGAAAAAGGATTTACTTTGTTATCAGAATACATCTTCATTAGCTGACGACCCATTTCTTCTTTATCGTTTTTATACTTCTTTTTAATCTCGTCCATTTGCGGCTGAATGTCTTGTAAGGCTTTTTGAGATTTTAAACCAGCTAAAGAAGGCCAAAATAAAATTGTTTTAATACCAATAGTTAATAAGATGATGGCGATCCCGATATCATGATAAGGAATGATATTATAGATAAATATCAAGGCATTGAATAACGGTTCATACAAAACTGTGTAAAATAGTTCGATCATAATTTATGTTTATTTATTTTAATGGGTCGTGGCCGCCCTTAGAAAAGGGGTGGCAACGAAATAATCTATTAAATCCTTTATAACTTCCTTTAATGGTTCCGTATTTTTCTACAGCCTGGTACATATATTCAGAGCAAGTAGGAATAAAGCAGCAAGAATAGGGGGTAACTGAGGAAAAAATCCCATGATTTGGAGAAAGAATAAGCTGATAAAGCCTTATAATTTTTAAGGTAAAAACCTTGGAATAAGCTGAAATTATAGCAATCATAGTAATTTAGCCTTATTAAGAGCCCTAATTAGGGCTTGTTCTGTATCTTTAAAATCAAGGGGTAAAATAGCTGGTTTAGCGCTAATAATGATGTCTAGAGTAGTGGGGATATTTTCAAGCTGCCTGAGGATAACTTGTCTCATTCGACGGCGAATACGGTTTCTATCCACTGCTTTTTTGGACACTTTATTGGCTACAATTAGCGAAAAACGGGAGTTTTTTAAGTTGTTAGGCGCTTTATACACAGCAAAGTGCTTTGTGTGGATAACGTGTTTATAGCTATAAACTCGCTTAAAATCTGTTTGAAGGGTTAGTTTGTGCTTTTTAGCCAACATTAAACTAGGCAGTAACTTTTGCTCTTCCTTTTGCTCGTCGTCTCTTGATTGTATTCTTACCCCCCTTAGAAGACATTCTTGATCTGAATCCATGATTTGATTTTCTTTTCTTCTTTTTTGGTTGATGAGTTCTTTTTGGCATATAAAATTTTAAATAATTGTAAAGAAAATATACCACTATTGTTAAAATAAATCAAGGGCTATTAGTTCGTCCACATAATGTCCACAGGTTGTGAACAAATCCACATTGGGTCGATGATTTTTTAAATGGATTTAATGTGGTATTATGTATTTACTTTGTATTATTAAAATGAAAATAAAATGACTGCTGAACAACTTTGGGAAGCGGCTTTAGGAGAGTTAGAATTATCTCTATCTAAGGCTAATTTTACTACTTGGTTAAAGAATACCTTTGGCTTAAGTTATGGAGAAGGAAAAGTTGTTATTGGCGTACCTAATACTTTTACAAAAACTTGGTTAGAAAATAAATATCATTCTCAAATTTTTAAAGCCTTACAAAATATTACTGACTATCAGATTAAAGAGGTAACCTATCAAGTGGCTAATCCCTCTGCTTCGCCAGAGGCTCCGCAGGAGTCAAAAAAAGTTGAGAAGGTAAAAGAAGAAGAAAAACCAAGGCCTATTACTCCGGCTACTGTAAAGGCTAAAGAGGGAGTTGGTTTAAATCCACGTTATACTTTTGAACACTTTGTGGTGGGTAAAAAAAGTGAGTTAGCCCACGCTGCTTGTCAGGCCGCTGGTGGTAAGCCAGGACAGGTTTATAACCCTTTGTTTATTTATGGTGGGGTGGGGCTAGGAAAAACTCATTTAATGCAGGCAGTAGGACACCAAATATTAGAAAGCTCTCCAGAAAAGAAAGTATTGTATGTAACTTGTGAAACTTTTACTAATGAATACATTAAATCAGTGACCATGGGTCAGGCTGATAAGTTTAAGGATAAATATCGGTCTGTAGATGTGTTAATGGTTGATGATATTCAGTTCTTAGCTGGTAAAGAAGGAACTCAAGAGGCTTTTTTCCATACTTTTAATCATTTACATCAAGCTGATAAGCAAGTGGTTATCACTTCTGATCGCCCACCCAAGGCTATTCCTACTTTAGAGTCTAGATTAACATCTCGTTTTGAATGGGGAATGATTGTAGATGTGGGAACTCCTGATTTAGAAACAAGGCTAGCTATTTTAAAGTTTAAGTGTCAAGAAAAGGATTATGAGTTAGAAGAAGAAATTTTAACTTTTTTAGCAACTAATATTCAAAGTAATATTAGAGAATTAGAAGGGGCTTTAAATAGAATTATGGCTACTCATGAGTTAAGCCAAAAGAAACCAACTATTGATGATGTTAAAAATTTATTAAGCTCTATTGTTTCTTCTCCTAAAAAAGGTGGGTTGACTGCTAAAAAAATTATTCAGGCGGTAGCGGGTTATTTTGAGATTAAGACTGTTGATTTGATTGGGGCTTGTCGAAAAAAAGAATTAGTTGTTCCTCGCCAGATCACAATGTATTTAATGAGAGAGGAGATTAAATCTTCTTATCCTAATATTGGTCAAGAAATTGGTGGAAGAGATCATACTACAGCCATGCATGCTTATAATAAGATTGTAAAAATACTAGATGATGATGAAAAACTACAACAAGATATTAATTTAATTAAACAACGTCTGTATAACTAGTGGAAAAGTGTGGTTAAAGTTGTTGGAAAGTCTGGGTAAAAGACTGTTTAAAAAAAGAGGATAAAAAAAGAGAGAAAATCGAGTTGAGTAATACACACGATTTACACGGAAGTTATTCGGAAGATAGACACAGAGAGTTAGTGATAAAAGTACTGTAAAATAATAGCTAAGTAGTAGTATCCACAAATCCACAGGCCTTATAGTTATTATTAATTAAATAAATAAAAAATATATTAATATAATCAGAGGCATTTAATAAATTAAATACACTGACACATAAAAATATGAAATTCTCCTGTACTCAAGAAAATTTACAAAGGGGGTTGGGATTAGTAAGTCACCTAGCTAATAAGAATGTTAATTTGCCTATATTGAATAATGTCTTATTAAAGACAGAGGATGGGGGATTGGTTTTAGCGACAACTAATTTAGAGATTGGGGTTAAGTGTCAGATTAGAGGGAAGATAGAGTCAGAGGGTTCTTTTACGGTTCCAGCAGGGTTATTAAATAATTATGTGGGATTATTAAAATCAGATAGAGTTGATATTGAGAAAGAGGGAACAGAGTTAAAAGTTTACACAGATAAACAAAAAACAAAAATAAAAGGTGAGGGAGCTAATGAGTTTCCGATTATTCCAGAGGTGGAACGAAAGGACTGTTATAAAATAAAAAGAGAGGATTTTCAAAAAGGTTTAAGTCAAGTTGTCTTTGCTGCGTCTATGGACGACACTAGGCCTGAGATTTCTGGAGTGCTATTTAATTTTCAAGGAAGTAAGTTGGTTTTAGCAGCTACAGATAGTTATCGACTAGCAGAAAAGAAATTAGATTTAGAAAGACCAGGGCCAGATAAAAAAGTTATTATTCCACAGTTTACTTTAACTGAAGTTTTAAGAATATTATCTTCTTCCAGTGAAGAAAGCGTGGAAATGTGTTTAACCGAGAACCAGGTTTTGTTTATTGTCGGTGATGTGGAGCTTGTTTCTAGGGTTATTGAAGGAAATTATCCAGATTATGAGCAAATTATTCCTAAAGAAAATAAAACCAGCGTAATGGTTAGTAAGGATGAGTTAGGGCAAGCAGTAAAAGCAGTTAGTTTATTTTCTAAGGCTGGAATAAACGATGTTAATTTTAAAATAAATCAAAACGAGATAGAATTAAGTGCAGTTAATGCTCAGTTAGGGGAAAATGTTTCTAATGTGATGGCAGAAGTGGCTGGAGAAACTAATGATATAGTATTTAATTATAATTATTTATTAGACGGATTAAATAATTTAGTAGGAGACAAGGTGGGGTTAGAAATTATAGATGGAACCAACCCGGGAATATTTAGATCTATGGAAGATGATAGATATCTTTATATCATCATGCCAATTAAACAGTAAGTAATGAAGAAGGTTAATTTTGGTTTATTACAATCTAGTTTAGATCGATTAGGAATTTCCAAACAAATCGATGCTATGGATGTTTTAGATATTTTTAAAGGTTGGATTAAAGATCGGTTTGGCGGAGCGGCGGCGGCAGAAGTTGAACCAGTGTGGGTGAAGCAGGGAAGCCTAGGAGTAAAAGTTAATAATGGGCCTTTACGAGAACAAATAAAAAACAAAGAAAACGATATAGTGTTTTTCATAAACAAAAGAAAACCACAGGCTAACGTAAAACGAATAAGATTTATACTTTAGTTTTTAGAGCTAGATCGTTTACCTAAATATGAGAAGGTGACTGATTCTTCAGTGGTGGTACCAGTGTTGTCTTGAGCGATAACGGTTAAAGTGTGCTTACCCTCGGTTAGATTACTAGGAGAGTAGTCAGAAGTAAAAGTAGTACGTTCTGTGGCAGTGTATTCGATGGTGTCGACAGTAACGTCGTCGATTACAAATTCAACTTTTACAATAGATCGTTTTTTACCAGGAGTGACTTTTGCTTCTAATAAGACCTCATTTTTATAAAGCTCAGACTTGTCTTCAGGTGAGCTTATTTTTATTGTTGGGGCCGCAGCTGGGTCGCGTAAAGAACAATCAACATAATCAATTTTTTCTTCATCAGTTGGGAGGTATTCTTCGTTTTCCTCAGCAAACCTAGAAATAGCTGCTTCCCAAGCAGAGAACTGGGGGTCACCAGAAGCGTCGGACGGAGCACTTCCTAAAGGATCGTCTTTTTGTAAGTAGTAAAGAATAGAGTGGGCTTCGGTAAATTCTTTTTCTGAAATATATTCTTCAGGGTAATCATCTAAGCATTCATCAGGAATAATTTGCCCAGTTAAAGAATCTACTTTTTTAGTAATTGGTTCTCCGGATTTTCCCTTTAAAACAGCTTTGTTAGATTTGGGGGTGTCTGGTTCTTTAAATTCTTCACTAGGAGTTCCTTCTAAAACAGAAGTCATATAGGCGTTCCAAATTGGGGCGGCTACAACTAGGCCAGCGGCTCCGCGGTTCATAGTAGAGTTGTCGTTGTTTCCAACCCAAACGCCGGCAGCTAGTGATGGGGTGTAACCCATTGTCCAGGCATCTCGGTAGTCGTTGGTGGTTCCTGTTTTAGCGCCGTTGTCTCGGTCGCTTAAGTTTAAAGCAGTGAAGCCAGCTCGAGCATTATTATCAGAAAGAACATCGTTTAATAAACGAACTGGTTGTTTGGCAACTACTTGTTCGGTTTCATCTTTCCATTCTTGTAAAGTTTTTCCCTCAGAGTTTTCTACTTTTAAAATAGCTCCTAGTTCGTGGCGCTCTCCTTCGCGAGCAAAAGTGGCAAAAGCATGGGTGTGTTCAGTAAGGGTAACTTCGCCGCCACCCAGTACTAAGGCTAGACCAAAGCGAGAGCGGTCGCTTAAAGAGGTGTATCCTAAGGCTTCGGCCTGATCTAAAACCGTGTCGACTCCAGCCAAGTAAAGAGTTTTTACAGCTGGAATATTTAAGGACTGAGCTAAGGCGTAACGCATAGTAGTGGGTCCGCGTTGACCAAGGTCGTAGTTGCGAGGGGTGTAGTCGCCAGTGTCGGTGGCAAAATTTGTTTCAACATCCCAAAGGCTAGTGGTATCTGGATAGCCCTTAGCAAAAGCGGCTAAATATACTTGAGGTTTAAAAGAAGATCCAGGTTGGCGTAAGCTGTCGGCAACGTTTACTTGGCCGTCGTAGTCTTCAGCAAAAAAATCTTTAGACCCAACCATGGAAACGATTTGTCCGGTATGAGCGTCGATGGCAACTAGGGCAGCGTTTGAGCCGCCGTATTGTTCTACTTTAGTCATTCCTTCGGTCACAGCGGTCACAGCTTTTTCTTGTTTGTCTAAATCTAGGGTAGTAGTAACTTTTAACCCAGTGTTTTGAGTAAAGCTAGAGCCGTATTCTTCAACTAGTAAATCATAAACATAAAAGACGAAATGAGGGGCGGTAATGTTGGTGGCGTATTCGGTGATTTCAGCTAAAGGCTCTGCTTGAGCGCCCTCAGCTTCAGACTCGGTAATATAACCTTCTTCAGCCATAACCTCTAAGGCGTAGTCACGACGAATTTTAAGCTTATCAGGGTTGTTTAAATAGTATGGTGCGTTTCGAGGGATAGAGGCGAGAGTAGCGCATTCGGCTAAAGATAGGTCAGCCACGTCTTTGTCGAAGAAGTCTTGAGCTGAAGAGGCGATGCCCATGTGAAAGCGACCGTAATAAATTCGATTAAAGTATAATTCTAAAATTTGGTCTTTAGAAAATTTACGTTCCATTTCTAAAGAAAGCATTAGTTCTTTTATTTTTCGAGTATAGGTTTTTTCAGATCCAACAATAGTGTTTTTTACTAATTGTTGAGTAAGGGTGGATCCACCAGAGGTATAAGCAGAGCCTCCAAAAACATTATTCCAAGCAGCGCGAGCAACACCAATAAAAGAAAAGCCGTGGTGTTCGTAAAAGGCCTTGTCTTCTAAAGAAAGGGTGGCGTATTTTAAATTAGCTGGAACATCGTCGTAGTTTACAGCTTGTTGGATAACGTCGCCTTTTTCGTATAAAACAGTTTCACCAGTACGGTCGTAAAATTTAATAGAGTTTACGGGAATAGCCTCAGAGATTCTATCTGGGTCTGGGAGTTGGCGGGAAAGCCAGGCAAAAGTGCCTAATAAAACTAAACAACCTACGGCTGCGCTAACTAAAGCAATCATACCGGCTTTTTTTAAATAAAAACGCCAGTCCTTTTTTTCACCTGGTTTAGGAGTAAGGGTTTTTTTGTGTAAAGTTTTTAAATGTTTTTTTGCTTTAGAAGCTTGCTTAACCGCTTTTGATTTAGCTTGTTTTTTGCGCTCTAGTTGAGGAATGGGCATATTGTTTATTTATGTTTATTGTGATTAAAGTATAACAAAAATAGGGGGTGAAAGTAAACCCTGCTTAAAACTGCCGGGCTTAGTACCCGCGGCATAAAAAAGACCTACGGGCCCTCAGAAGTTGAGGACCACGTAGGCGCGGAAGACATCGTTGGTGACGTGCCAGGTAGTGACCAGGGTGAAATGGTCGCCAAAGGGGACGATGACGTGGGGGCCGAACTGGTTTTGTTCGGCCTCGATGCCGACCTTGCCGATCCAGACTGGAGTGTCGGCTTGGACGAAGTAGTAAAACCCATCAGCGTAGGCAGTCTCTCCCCAGAAGTGAAGCCAAGGCGTGGCTTTCCAGGAAGCGCGGACGTCGACGATGGGGAATGGGTTCTCCGACTGGAGCATTCCCCCGCCCATAATCTCGATGGACCAGGCCTCGGCTTGATATCGTGGGCCAAGAACGGTCCAAAACTGGTGATCGTTGTCCAGGACGTTGGGTTCGACCATCCAGAACCCAACATGTTCCTTGGTGGCGTGCAGAGGAGCGCGGATCTGGAATTCGGTGGCTTGGGCAGAGGAGAGGAGAATAAGGAGGAGGGCGATCATAGGAGTTATCCCGGGTTTGTCCACGTCTGTATTGACAGTGGATAAGTAATGGTATATCATAGTTAATGAGTGGCCAATAGCACCTCAGGGTGATGAGGAGCACCACAAGAGATTGGGAACCGCAGATTGCACTGATTTTAAAGGATTTCATGGTTATTTTTACTAAATAATGATGGAATAAAGCTTTGTTCAGAGTAATCTGTGGTTCAGGCCATTAATTATTGAGGATCTAGACAAGCTAGATCACAACAGCCCATAATAAACATGTACACTGAAGTATTCCAGGAACTGGGATTAAGTAAAAATGAGGCAAAAATATACGAAGCTCTAATAATAGAGGGTGAATCTTCGGTTTCCCGGATTTCGATAAAAGCGGAAATACATCGTAGAAATGTCTATGACTCTTTAAATAGGCTGATTTCAAAGGGCTTAGTCTTTGAAAAGCTGCAAAAAGGGGAAAATCTGTATAAACCAGTGGATCCAAACAAGTTAATGGAGCTGATTCAGGAAAAACGGGATAATTTAAAGAAGATAATGCCGCAATTACAGGACGATTATCAGAAATTGCCGTTGCAAAACGAGGTTTATATTTATAAAGGGGCTGAAGGATGGAGAAATTATATGCGGGATATGTTGCGAATAGGCGAAGATGCTTATTTTATTGGAGCTAAAGGTGGATGGCTGGACGAAAGAGTAAAAGATTTTTTCCCTAGATTTATTAAAGAAGCGGAACAGAAAAACATAAAGTACCATCATTTGTTTGACCATGAAGTAAAAGAGCAAGTTCCAGAAATTATAAAATATGTAGGGGATCAATATAAATTTTTACCCCCTGGCTATTCTGCGCCTGGAGCCATCGACATTTTTGGAGATCATGTTAATATATTATCGAAACTAAAATACGGTTCCCAGCCAGAAGAAATTACTTTTACGGTGATAGTAAATCAGCAAGTAGCAGATTCTTTTAGAATGTGGTTTAAGTTTATGTGGGATATGTGTCCTGAAAATAAATAAAGATATGAAAAGAAGAGAGTATCAAATTCCAACATCAGTTCATGGAGAAAATAGGGAAGTTTTTGATTTACAGAAAATAGAAAAGCAATGGGACTTAATGGCTACTTTGTTGCGTCGAGAATTACACCAAGATCCTGAATTAAGAAAACAATTATTAGAATTTTCTACCCTACCAGTATCTGAAGAGTTAATTCAAAAAGCTTGGGAAACATTAGGACAAGAAAATGAAAAAGTAAATGCGTTTATTCGAATGTATGAAAATGTTTTAGGAGCTTATATTAATTTACCAGTTGTTGAAGATGAAAAGATTAAACCAGACTTAACCCATGCTCATGCTAGAGGAAAAATTAATATTAATGAAGCAAACTTAATTAATCGGAGATATATTTTTGCCAGAGAATTAAAGCGCTTAGCCTTAGAAGCAGAAATTTTAGAGCAAGGTGGGGTAGAGTTAGATCAGGGAGGAAGAGTAGAGCTGCCTAGCGGAGTTCGAATAACCATGGCTACAGAAAAAGAAGAGCAAGTTCAAGATTTATTAGACCCTAGTAATTGGGAGAAAAGAAGACAGCTTAAGGATCGGGTTTATGAAATTGAGGCCAATGGAAGAAAGTATATTTTAAAAGAAAGAAAAACGGCTCGACATCAAGATACTAAAAGAGGTGGGCATATTCCAGGGAGGAGCTCGGCCGAGGAGTTTGCTACGGCCAGGTATTTTGAAACAATTAGTCCAATTAAAGAAGATGAGATTAGGCTAAGCTGGGAACATCCAGTAGGCTATGTTGATTATCCAGATGGCTATTCTTTTGTTATTTTTGAATATAGTGAAAATTTAGAAGAAATAGATAATCCAGAATTTATTCAAAAAGTTATTAATCAATTAGAAGAAAACTCTTCAGAGTATGATGAAGAATTCGAGGCAGTTAAAGGATTGGGAGAAGTTTTACTTGATAAACCAGAATTATTTGGGCTAACTATTTATGGTCATAAAAAAAGAGATAAGCTAGAGCTAACTAGAGATGATTTTAATAAAATTAAAGCGATTTATTTAATTAGAATGAAAGCATTAAAGTTAATGAGAGAGGTAATAATGAAAAAAGGTTTTAGAGTTGATGATTTAGACGGCTATGCTTTTAGAGTTGATGATTTAGAAGGTTTATTAGAAATTATTTGTTTTGATTTTGAATACTACGCTCAGCAGGATAAAAGTCCGGAAAAAATAGAACATCGATTACAACAACAGGAAGATACTAACTTAATGATTCCTTTTTTTTCAGGGCCATTTATTAAGCAATGGCCTGATGGGCAACAAGTAACTAGTTCTCAAAAATTATTATACAAAGCGTTACTAATAAAAGAAAGGCCAGATTTTGAAGAATTATTAGACAGGTTTGGTTATGTAAAAGAATTAAGAATTTAAATTAATATAAATATATGGACGTTAACACAGACAAGAAAAAAATCGAGGAGGTTTTAAGTAGGGGAGTTGATACAATTTATCCAACTAAAGAAAAATTACAAGCAGAATTGGAATCTGGTAAAAGATTGCGATTATATTTAGGGATTGATCCAACTGGGGCAGACTTGCACTTGGGGCACACTGTTCCTCTTAGAAAATTACGGCAGTTGCAAGACTTGGGACACGAGGTGATTTTATTAGTCGGTGATTTTACCGGAATGATTGGGGATCCAACTGGTAAAGATAAGACTCGGGAGCCGCTAACCAGGGAACAAGTCTTAGAAAATGCTAAAACTTATAAAGAACAAGCTGGTAAGATTTTAGATTTTAATGGAGACAATCCAGTCCAAGTAAAGTTTAATAGTGAGTGGTTATCAAAATTGACGATGGAGGAGGTAGTTAATTTATCTAGTAATTTTACAGTTCAGCAGATGTTGCAAAGAGACATGTTTAAAAGAAGAATTAAAGAAGAGAAAGACATAGGGTTTCATGAATTTTTATATCCATTGATGCAAGGTTATGATAGCGTGGTTATGGATGTGGATTTAGAAATTGGGGCCACAGATCAAATGTTTAATATGATGGCGGGAAGAACTTTGCAAAGAAAATTAAAAGATCGAGAAAAGTTTGTTTTAACTGTGCCCTTATTAACTGATAGCGAAGGCAGAAAGATTGGAAAGACTACTGGAAATTATATTGCTTTAAATTCAGGGCCTAATGATTTATTTGGCCAAGTAATGGCCTTGGGCGATGATGTGATCTTTAATTGTTTTGTGATGTGTACAGATGTGAGCCTAGAAGAAATTGAAGCCATGAAAAAAGCTAAAAATAATCCGCGAGATGATAAGGCGCGTTTAGCTAAGGAGTTAGTGCGAATGTATTATGACGAAGCAACTGCGGATAAGGCTGAGCAAGAATTTGAAAAGATTTTTAAGAATAAGGAAAAGCCAACTGATATTCCAGAAAAAAAGATTGAGGCAACTACTGATTTAATTGATTTATTAACTCAATTAGAAATGGTGAGCTCTAAAAGTGATGCGCGGAGAATGGTGCAGCAAGGAGCGGTAAAAATTAATGATGTAAAGATTGAAGATTTTGAAAAAGAGATTGAAGTGAAGGATGGAGATGTAATTCAGGTGGGAAAGAGAAAGTTCGCAAAAATTGTGCTATAATATAAAAAGAAAATAAAAATATGACCAACAAACAAAAAAAATTCTCTAGCAGATTACAAGAATTAGAAAAGGAGTTTGAACATCCTGATGATTTTTTTCGTGGAGCTTATGATAAAATGCAAGAGGATGATTATGAGATAAAACCGACTAAAGGATTTTCTAAAAAAGAAATTGATGACATGGAAGGTGATGGATGGCTAGGTGAAGATGATTATGAAGGGCAATTAGCAGTGGACGTTTATGAGAAGGATGGAAAGATTATTGTAAAAGCTGCTTTGGCTGGAGTAAAGCCAGAAAATATTGAAGTTAATTTGAATAATGACACCTTGACGATTAAAGGGAAGAGAGAAAAACACCAAAAAGAAGAAGGGTCTGATTATTTTATTGAAGAATGCTATTGGGGTGGGTTTTCACGGTCAATTATTTTACCAGTTGATGTGAAGCAAGACGAGATTGAGGCCAAGTTTGAACAAGGAATTGTAATTATTAGTCTTCCGATATCAAAACGATCTAAGCATACTAAGATCGAAGTAAAGGAAATTAAATAAAAAAAGAACCCCGCGACCCTCGATGACAAGCATCGGGGGTTTTGGGGTCTAGGGGTTAGCTGGCCAGGCGGAGCAGGCCAGGGAGAATTCCCAACAGGGTGCGGAGGAACTTCTCGAGCTCCATGGTCTCGATACCCTCTTGGCGATGAGCTTGCTCAGCGCAGGGGTGGCAGGACATGGCGTAGTGCTCGAAGCGACCGTTGTCGTTGTTGCGGTAGAAGACCCGGAGGGGTCGATCACCGCGACGGTGGAACTCACCACAGACCATGCACTGGTCTTCGGCAAGGGGACGGAGGTCGTAGATCGGGACCGCAGCCAGGGCCATCTTGATCAGATAGTTGTCCTGGCGCTGAGGGTTGGCGGGCGCTCGCTGGAGCTGGTGTCCAGGAACTCGAGATACGGCTTCACGGAAGCGGGACAAGGACATGGTCCTGATCCCATCTTCGCGATGGGCGCGCTTGGTGCACTCGGAGCAGGCCACGACCGCGTGGGTCAGGCGATGCTCGGTATCCCAGGAGCAGTACACGTAGGCTTGGGCCATGGCGTTGTACTTGCAGATGGGGCACTGGGTGTTAGCCAGAGCGCTGGGGTTGATCTCGACTTCCAGCACGGGCTGGAGAGCGCTTTCGAATTTCTCCTGGAGAGAGGACATGACAGGGATTCCTGAGGACTGGGTGGTGGCGGCCAGTCGCGGGTCAACAAACGGACAGGAATATTATCATATAATTAAGTTTTTCTTTTTTTTGTCAATAAAATTTTTCTTAAATTTAAATTGTATTCACCCCACCACGGGGTGATCTGCTGTGAGGCCGCCGATAGCAGACAGGGTAAATTATCATAAAAGCTATATTTTGTCAAGATAAAAAGCTCCCTCTCCACGAGAGGTGGAGAGGGCGGGGGGAGAGGCAATGAAAACATTGTTTTTTGTCAAGAGTTAAGGTAAAATGAAAATATGAGTAAAAAAGAAAAGATTAAAAAGATTTGCATAAAGTGTAAGAATGCTACCCTTTGGATTGGGCTAGTAGTAATTATATTTTTAGTTCTAGTTGGAGGAGTAGCTTTTGGATTTGAGAAATATTATGAAAACAAAGTTTACCCTAGAATATACTTAGGAGAAGAAAGCGTGGGAGGGCTAACTTTTATGGAACTATTAGACAAGATTGAAGAAAAATCTGAAGAGATTAATACTGAAGGACTAAAGTTTGAATATGAGGACGACGAGTTAACTGTGGAGCCAGTGGTTGTGTCTATGGAAAATTGGGAGCAGCCAGAAGTGGTTTCTGAAGTGCTTCGATTTAATGATCAAGACTTAGCGGAAGAGCTTTATAATTTAGGACATGGCAGTATATATAATAAGTTAAGGGTTTTAGCTTTAGGAGAAAAAGCTAGTTTAAAATACCAGCTTAAAGATGAAGACCTAGAAGAAGTGTTAACCGAGTATTATAGCCAATACGAAACTCCGGCCACAGAAGCAGAATTGTTTTTTCAAGGTGAAGACTTAGTTATTTTATCAGAAGTAAAAGGAACTGTTTTTGATTATGAAAGTGTGATAGAGGAAGTGAGACAGAATTTAGATGATTATCAGAATGAGGTGGTAGAGTTGAAGTTAATAGAAGATGAGCCAGAGTTAACTAAAAAAGAAGCAGAAGAATACAAAGATGAAATTACAGAAGTTTTAAATTTAGCGCCATTGAAGTTGACTTATGAAGAAAAAGAATATGAGGTTAGTGAAGAAGAGCTAAAAACTTGGTTAAAATTAAATGGCCAAGGATTAGAATTAATAGAAGACGAGGTTTTAGAATATTTAGAAGAATTAGCAGAAGAGATAGATGTCCCAGTAATAGAAGGAAAATATAGTGTAGATGAAGTTGAGGGAGAAGTGGTGATTAATCAGTTTCAGGAAAGTCAATCTGGACTAGAGATAAAACAAAAAAAGACTAAAGAAAATATTAGCCAAGGATTATTGAGTAATAAAAATAATGTTATAGAGTTGGTTGTGGATGTGGCTGAGCCAAAAGTGACTCCAGAAAATGTACAAGAAGATATAAAAGAGTTATTAGGAACTGGACAAACAAATTTTAGTGGAAGTTCTTATAGTAGAATTGGAAATATTTCTAAAGGAGCCGATATAGTAAATGGGTTATTAATTGCGCCAGGTGAAACTTTTTCTTTAATCAAGTCTTTGGGAGAAATTGATGGGGCTCATGGATGGTATAGTGAGTTAGTGATTAAAGGAAATGAAACTACGCCAGAATATGGAGGAGGGTTATGCCAAGTAGGGACTACTACGTTTAGAGCAGCCATGATGGCTGGGTTAGAAATTGTAGAACGAAGGAATCATTCTTATGCGGTAAGTTATTATAATTATAATGGTAAGCCCGGAGTAGATGCCACGATTTATGATCCAAAACCAGACATGCGATTTAAAAATGATACGGGCCATTACATTTTATGGCGATCTCGAATAGAAGGAAAGGATATTTATTTTGAGTTTTGGGGAACTAGTGATGGACGCAATGGATATTTTACAGAACCAAAAAATTATAATTATAAAGCACCTCCAGCCACGATTATTACAGAGACTGATGATTTGGCACCTGGAGAGAGAAATTGTACAGAGTCTGCCCATACAGGGTTGAGTGCAGATTTTGATTATATTATTGAGCGTTCAGATGGAACGCAGGATATTGAAAATTTTAGTAGTGTATATAAAGCTTGGCCCGCAGTGTGCCTGGTTGGAAAAGAAGAAGAATCCGTAGAAGAACCTCAAGAAGAGGACGAAGGGGCTGCAGATCTGCAGCCCGTACAAGAAGAGGAGGAGGAAGTTAAAGAAGAAAGCAGTAAAAAGAAGAAAAAAAAGAAGTCCTAGTTACTGCAGACAGGAAAAATTGATTTGGGATAGATCGAGCCGGAGCCTGACTTATCCTAAGAAACAATTTTTCACGCTTGTCGTGTCTGCAGAAACCAGAACTTTTTTTGATTGACATAGGATATTATCATGATTAGTCGTTTTTGTCAAGAGAATAGTGTGAATAAACCCAAAAAACGGCTAAAATTAGCTAAAACTTGAAAAAAATCTTTAAATTTGATATAGTAAGGTAACAATTAATAAAAAATTCATGACAATTGAACAAATCTACAAGTTAGCTTTAGACAAAGCAATTAAAGCTGATTTAAGAGGAGAAGGAGTGATTAAAAAGAAGCTAAAAAAGACTAAGGAGAAGTACGAAAAACTAGATAAGGACCCGCCTAATGGCGAGGCAGGGAAAAAAGCTGAATTTGATAAAGAAAGCTTAGTAAATCCTTATGCGGATTCTCGAATGTTTGTAAAAGATCCAAAGAAAAAAGTTAAAAAGGTTTTAACTGGCATTGATATTGATACTGGAGAAGTAATGTTAGCTAAAGAGTTAGGAGTAGACTTAATTATTGGTCATCATCCAATGGGTAGTGCGTTGGCAGCTTTAGGAGAAGTAATGGACATGCAAGTAGAAATGTTAGCTAAAGAAGGGGTGCCGATTAATGTGGCGCAAAATTTAATGAAGATGAGAATGAGCGAAGTGTCTAGGTCTGTAGGGGCAGCTAATCATTGGCAGGCAATTGATGCGGCTAAGGCTTTAGGAATTGATGTAATGTGTACTCATACTTTTGCCGACAATTTAGTAGCTAGGTATGTGACTGATGCGATTGCTAAGAAAAAACCAGAGACTGTGGGAGAGATTATTAAATTATTAAAAGAAATTCCAGAATATAAAGAAGCAAATTTACAAAAGGCTGGGCCTAAGATTTTTGTGGGAGCAGAAGATAATTATTGCGGAAAGGTAATTGTTTCTGAGATGACCGGGGGAACCAGTGGGTCTAAAGATATTTATGAAAAATTAGCTCAAGCTGGAATCGGAACAGTAGTGGGAATGCATATGAGTGAAGAATGGAAAAAGCAAGCAGAAAAAAATCATATTAATGTAGTGATCGCTGGGCACATGGCCTCTGATTCAGTAGGGATGAATTTAATGCTAGATGAAATTGAGAAAAAAGGAGTGGAAGTAATTCCATGTTCTGGATTAATTAGAGTTAAAAGATTTAAAGCTAAAAAATAATGGGTGAAGAAGAAAGACTAATTTGTGCAGATGAAAAAACAGAGGATAAGTCTTTTGATCTAAGTTTGCGTCCAAAAAATTTAGGAGAGTTTGTTGGTCAATCTAAGATTAAGCAGAATTTAGAAATTTTTATGGCTGCGGCTAAAAAGAGAAACGAAGCCACAGAGCATGTGTTGTTACATGGTGGGCCTGGTTTAGGAAAGACTAGCTTGGCTTATATTATTGCTAAAGAAATGGGTGTGCAGTTGCGACTAACTTCTGGGCCAGCCTTAGAAAGAGTAGGAGATTTAGCAGCGATCCTTAGTAATTTAGAAGAAGGTGATATTTTGTTTATTGATGAAATTCATCGAATGAATCGGTCTATTGAAGAAGTAATGTATCCGGCCATGGAAGACTATGCCTTAGATGTGGTATTAGGAAAAGGTCCGGCTGCCAGAACTTTGCGCTTAGACTTACCTAGATTTACAATTATTGGGGCAACGACTCAATTAAATTTATTGTCTGCGCCATTGCGTGATCGATTTGGAGCGCATTTTAAACTTAGTTATTATGAACCAGGAGAAGTTAAAGATATAGTGAAGCGTTCAGCTGGAATTTTATCCATGGACTTAGAAGAACAAGCAGCGTTAAAAATTGCCGAACGAGCGCGAAGAACTCCGCGGGTGGCTAATCGATTGTTAAAAAGAGTGCGGGACTATGCCGAGGTAAAAGAAATTAGCAAAGTGGATCCAAAGTTGGCAGAGCAAGCTTTAGAAATGTTAGAAATTGATCCCTTAGGCTTGGACTATGTTGATCGAAAAATTTTAGAAACTTTAATAGAAAAATTTAGAGGCGGGCCAGTAGGGCTAACTACTTTAGCGGCGGCAACTGGGGAAGAGGTAGAAGCTTTAGAAGAAATTTATGAACCGTTTTTAATGCAATTAGGATTTTTACAACGAACTCCTCGTGGTCGCATGGCTACGGAGCTTGCTTATCAGCATCTAGGATTAACTGCTCCAGATGACTTACAGCAAAGATTGATATAAAAATATGAAAAAGATTTTATTACACACTTGTTGTGCGCCATGTTTAGTTTATCCGCAAGAAGTATTGTCTAAAGATTATGATTTGACAATTTTTTATTATAATCCAAATATTCATCCTAAAGAAGAATATAAAAAGCGATTAAAGACTTTAAAAAAATATTGTCATGATCAAGATTTTAATTTATTAGTAGATAATTATACGCCAGCTGATTATTTTAATAAAATACAAGATATAAATAATAGGTGCCCGGAATGCTACAGAGTTCGTTTAACGCGAACAGCTCAACAGGCTCAGCGCCTAGGATATGAATATTTTTCAACTACTTTAATGGTGAGTCCTTATCAAAAAATAGATGAATTAATAAAAATTGGTAAAGAATTGGGTGAGAAGTATGAGGTAGAATTTGTTGAAGGCAGAGAATGGAGTAAAAATTTTAGAGAGGCTCAGACCAAGGCTAAAGAACTAGGAATGTATCGACAAAAATACTGCGGTTGTAAATTTTCTTTGAAAGAAGTACAATAAAAGCATGGAGATTCCTTATTATATATTTTTAATTATTTACGCCGTAGGAATTATTGCTTTAATGGCTGGTTTTTGGATCCATTTTTATCATATTAAAAAATTTGGTTGGTTTGATTTTACAGCTAAGCTGAATACAATTTTGTTTTTAGCAGTAGTGGTTGTAGTTTTAGGAATAACCGCGTTATTATTAAAAGATATTCCTTGGACAGAGAGCTTTGAAATATTTAAAACAGGAACTGGAATAAGCATATGAGAAAAGAAGTTTTTCCTGGACAACGTAAAAATGAAAAAGTAGTTTTATTATTACGTCGACATTGGATTATTATTGCTAGACATATTATTACTTTAGGTATTTTAATGATAGTCCCAGTGGTGGTGATTGGATTTTTATTTGCTTTAGGTTGGGAAATAGAAATTAATGGGCCAGCTTATACTTTGGCGATTATGTTTTTAGGTTTTTATTATATTTTTATTTGGTTGTTTTATTATCATGAATTTTTAGATTATCATTTAGATGTTTGGATAGTGACTACTCAACGAATTGTTTCTATTGAACAACAAGGATTGTTTAAGCACATTGCTTCCGAGCATCCAATTGAAAAAGTTCAAGATGTAACTGCGGAGCTGAAAGGAAAGCGACAAACTTTTATGAACTATGGTTTTGTTCATGTGCAAACTGCGGCCGAGAATCAACGATTTATTTTTGAGGAAGTGCCAGATCCAAAAAAGGTGGCCCGGATTGTAATGGAGATTCATGATATGGTAATTCAAGCCAAACAAGGCCAGACTCCAGAAAGGCCAGTTAATGTTTTAGATATAACTAGAGACAAGTCCGATGTCATTAACGCTTAAGGATTTTGATTTTAATTTACCCGGGAGTTTAATTGCTCAAGAGTCAGTGCGGCCGCGAGATCATTCGCGGTTATTAGTTTTGGACAAAAAAACTGGCCAGATTGAACATAAGCATTTTTATGATATCGTGGATTATTTTCAAGAAGGCGATGTTTTAGTAATGAATAATTCTAAAGTTATAAAAGCGCGGCTTCATGGTACTAAAAAAACCGGAGGAAAAATAGAAGTGTTTTTATTAAAAAATTTAGAAGAAAATACTTGGGAATGTATGTTTAGGGGAAAAGCTAAAGAAGGAATGGAAATAAATTTTGAAAATGGTTTTGAAGGTAAGGTTATTAATAATAATCAGGTGGAGTTTAATAAGTCAGGAATTACTGAAGTGGGAGAAACTCCATTGCCGCCTTATATTAAGAAAAAAGCAGAGTTACAAGATTATCAAACTGTGTATGCTAAAGAGGAGGGGTCTGTGGCTGCGCCAACAGCGGGATTACATTTTACAGAAGAATTATTAGAAAAGTTGCGAGATAAAGGGGTGAGAATAGAGGAGGTGACTTTGCATGTGGGGCTGGGGACCTTTGCTCCGGTTCGCGAAGAAGATATTACTAAACATGAAATGCATTCAGAATATGTTAGCTCACCTGGAATTAAAAAAACAGGGAGAATAATTTGTGTAGGGACAACTAGTGCGCGGACTATTGAGAGTTTAGGCTTAGAGCCTGGAGCGAAGTGGACAGATATATTTATTTATCCAGGATATAAGTTTAAACATGTTGATGCCATGATTACGAATTTTCATTTACCTAAATCATCTTTAATAATGTTGGTCTCGGCTTTAGCGGGCCAAGAAAATATTAAAAAGGCTTATGAAGAGGCTATAAAAGAGAAGTATCGGTTTTATAGTTTCGGAGATGCGATGTTTATAGTATAATAAATACATAGACAATTAATTTAAATTATATGAAAAAATTAATCGGGGGAATAATAGTTTTTTCTTTTTTAATTTTGCCAGTGTGTTCGGAAGCTAGGAGTCAGATTAGTGTGAAAAATAAATTTGGGGTTGGTGGATCAAATATGGACAAGGAAACAAATCAGCTTTTAAAGTATACTGGCGCAGGTTGGGTGCGGCCGCACATAGGACCCGCGGTTTGGGGAGATATGCAAAGTAAGAAAAATAGTTCTTATGATTGGGATGAGATGGACGAGCTTGTGGAATGGTACCAAGATCGAGGTTATAATTTATTAATTACGATTTGGCCGTTTGCGACTTGGGATCAGAAAAATCGGGATAATGCCGCGGATTGTAAAGTTTCTAGTAAAGATATTTTTGCTGGAGAGCTGTCCCTGTATCGTTGTAATCCTAATAATTGGAAAAAATATCGAACGTGGGTAAAAGCAATGGTGGAGCGCTATGACGGAGACGGGAAAGATGATATGGATGGTTTGTTGTATGGGATAAAATATTGGGAGGTGATGAATGAGCCAGATTTAACTATGGAGCTTGAGGAAAGTGGTGCACAAAAAGATGGTGGAGACGAGGAAGAAGAAGATGATTCTACGAATAATTTAGATTTTTACGCTCAAAGCTCTGAGGCTTATTTTAAATTATTAAAGAAAACTTCTACAGCTATTAAAGCGTCTGATCCTAAGGCTAAGGTTGTGATTGCTGGAGCAGCTGGTGGACATGACACTTATATGGATTTTTGGGATGATTTATTTGATGCTCATCCAAAAGCAAAACAATATTTTGACATTGGCAATGTTCATTGTGTAAATGGCGGGGATTATTATAAGAATTACAATGTTAAAGTTTATAATCGGATGTTGCGTCGACATAATATGAATAAAAATATTTGGGTAACTGAAGCTGACTCAATGATTCATGACACTAAGGAAGAAAATTATACTGAAACTAGAGCTTCTACTAGAAGAGCTTTTAATTCAGGAGCAACTAAGATATTTAATGTGATGGCTAGTTTTGGAGGAGAGGGAAAAAATACTACTTATGCTAAAAAGAAGTTTAAGATAATAGTTGATAAATTTAATTAAATAAAAGCTCCCTCTCCACGAAGGTGGAGAGGGCGGGGGGAGAGGCTAGTATACTTTTTTAATTTTTATTCCAGTATAATAATATTTTAGGATTTCTTTCCAAGTCCAGTCTTCAGTTTCAGCAAAATAACGGGCGCCTTCAGCAGAAAGACCAACTCCATGTCCATTAAGGGTCATGCCTTCGCAGCCAGGGTCGTCAACTGAGATTAAATAGGGATAGTCTCCATTCCAAACTTCGCTCCAACTTCGAGTGCGGCCGTCTGACGTGGAGAAATAAGGAGTGACTACTACTTCGTTGTCGTAGGTAATAATTTTTCCGCGGGTTTTTTTAATGTTTTTAGTAATATAGGGGGCACGTTGTTCAAAGCCATAGCCGCAGTAAACTTGGTCGTTAGAAGTGTTGTCTAATAAATATGGTTCGTCAGCATGTTTAGTGGGATGGAGGTAGTGGTAAATGGCGTAAGTACGGGCAGCAGTGTAGAGAGTTTTTAAATAAGCTTTGTCGTTATTGTCTCCGGCTTCGCAAACTCCTTTTAAATATTTTTCTAAGGGAAGTTCGTTAATAACATATTGTTCTTGAACTTCTAATTGGCCGCGAAACATGTTGTCGTTTAATTCAGTATTCCAGGTCGGGCGATCTTCGTAAGAGGTAATAGTAATAATGGCTTTGGGGTCAGTGGGAATAATTTTAATATAGTGTTTAGCATTTTTGGAATAGCTACCTCGGCGAACCAAATACTTACCGTTGCGGTATTTGATGCGAACTTGTTTGTTGGCGTATTTAGTAGTTTTTAAAACTTTGCCATTGGCGTTAACGATTTGGTAAGTAGAGCTAACTTTTATTTTGACCCAGTCTGTAGTTTCAAAAAGGCCGACTCTAATGTCTGGTTGTTCGTTGATTTCTATAGCTTGAGCGAAATGAAAAAAGCCAGCGAAAAAGAGAGTGCTGACAAATAATATTTTTAGGATTGTGAACTTCATAGCTATGTAATAATAGCATAGAAAAAGGCGTTTGTCAATCTAGGCGGCAGCTTTAGTAGCTTTTTTTTCAGGGTATTGGCGCAGAGAGATTAAAAGACGGGCTAGTTTTTCTTGTTGAAAGGTTAGGAGTCTTTGAAGGTGTGGTTTTTCAGTTAGTAAATCTGGAATAGAGGTTAGATAGGTAATTAATTTATTAAGATAGTCTAGAGAGTTTAAAGTTAGGGCAGGATTGACTTGAGAATCTACATGTAAGGCTTGAAAAGTTCGGTCATGTAAATCTACGATTTCTTGAGGACAGTTTTTATGATTGCCATAAATAATTTCTAGATCTTCAGTAAGCTTACTGTCTAATTGAGGATCTGTTTCAGTTTGTTCTAAGGTAGTGAGAAATCCTTTGGTTTCCATAGCTTTAGTAAGTTGCTGTTTTTTTATTTCGAGACCTTCTTGACTATCATCTCCTTCTAAGAGATTAAATATTTTTTGGATTTCAGGAATAGCAAGATAAGCCTCAATTATTTTTTGTTCAGGGGTTTGTTCTGGGGTGGGGACTGGTTCAACAGGGATGGGTCTTGGTTGTAGTAGTGTTGGTTCCATGGAAATTATTATAACATATTTTTATAATAAAAAAAATCAGGTGCCACACTCGAAGCTCGGGATGAGCTTGGAGCGTGGACACCTGGGTGCGCGCGAGGCGTGATGCTTAGGCGTTGAACCAGCCAGCATCTTGAGCGCCGCAGCGAGGGCAGTGCCTTCGTCTCTGGATCAGTTCGAAGTTGCGGTAGCGATGGTCGTCGCGGCACTTACGGCACCAGCCTTCGGAAGCGGTGTAGCTCTCGTTGACCTGCTTGTTGCAGCGGGTGCAGTGCTTGTATCCCTGGGTGCGGGAGTCGGCGCACTGGGTGCAGTCGAGGGCGATGACGTATTCTGTCCAGGTCATGCGGTTGCAGTTGGGACAGCGTTGCCGTCGAGTGAGATGTTCACTATCGACGATTTCGTCTTGCTGGACGTTGCGACAGTGGGGACAGCGTTTGTTGGTGGGGCGACGGGCCATGGAATTCTCCAGGTTAGAGTGTGTTTATATCTTAAGGAAATATGAAAAAAAGTCAATATATCAATAGCCGTGGGGCCCTGCACCCGCGGCTTATAAAGAGAATAATAAAAAAAGCAGGTGCCACACTCGAAGCTCGGGGAGCTAGGAATGTGACACCCGGGGGTAGCCGGCCTTGAGAGCGGGCTAGCGGGTGGCCTGGGCCACGACTCGGAAGACCTTTTGGTCCAGGCCAGGGTTGGAGACTTCGACGAACCAGGTGTTCTGGCTGTCCACGGTGCCGAGGAGCCCGGGGCTGAAGACCTGGGCATCCCACCTGGTGGTGTAGTGCCGTTCCTCGGTGGTCATGGTGATCGGGGACTTCGAGGTCAGCTTGGAGCTGCCGAAGCCGTCCAGGATCTCGACCGCAGCGCTTTCTTGCACGAAGAGATCGAAGCTGCCGGTGTAGTTGGTGTGGATGATCACCAGGGCCTTGGCTCCGGGAGCGAGCTCCAGGCGTTCCAGGCGGCGGGTCTGATGGCCTCGAGAGTCCAGGTTGGCGGCCATGATGACCACGTCGCTGTAGCCCTGGGGCTGGGACTGGAGGGCCTCGACCTGGAACTGGAGGTCGTGGATCTGGATGAAGTTGGTGAACCAGGCGAGTCCCGCGACCAAGGCGGCGAGGGAGAAGACGAGGTAGTGTTTCGAGTTCATGGAGAGTCTCCGTCGGGGTGGAAAAGGTGCGCTAGGCGCGAGAGGTACAGGATAAGATAGCATAAAAAAAGCTTTTTGTCAATAGTAAGGCTTTGTTTTTTGGCTATGATTAGAATAAATTCCCCCTCTCCAGACGTGGAGAGGGGGCCAGGGGGAGAGGTGTTTCGTTGACTTTAGGCATGTAAAATGGTATTTTATAGCTATGTCATTAACGAAAAAAATAGCTACAAACACTGCTTGGCAGGTAATGGGAAAGGCTCTAGGATTAGGGCTTAGTTTAGTTACGGCCGGGTTGGTAATGAGGTATTTAGGCACTCAAGGATGGGGGCAATATTCAACTATATTGGCTTTTCTTCAAATATTTGGGATTGTCATGGATTTTGGGCTGTATATCATCTTAATTAAGAAGATTTCCAAGATTGATGAGAAATCTGGAGAGCTAGTTAATAATATTTTTACTTTAAGATTGATTTCAGGAATTATTTTTTTAGGAATTGCTCCGATTATTGTTTGGTTTTTCCCTTATGTCATGATCGTTAAAATTGGAGTGTGTTTAACCACGCTGTTTTATTTATTTATTTCTTTAAATCAGTTGCTGTCTGCAGTTTTTCAAAAGTTTTTGGCGACTTATTGGATTGCGATCGCAGAGGTGGTTGGTAAGACGACTTTATTTGTTGGTAGTATAGTAGCGATTTATTTAGGTTTAGACTTGTTATGGATTATGGGAGCTGTGGTATTAGGAAGTGGGGCAAACTTTTTGATTAATTTTTTAGCTAGTCGAAAATATTTTAAGATTAAGTTGCGATTTGATTTAAAAACATGGAAAGAAGTTTTGAAAGAAGCGTGGCCAGTAGCCTTGTCTATTGCTTTTGCTTTGGTTTATTTTAAAGGAGACATGGTGATTCTTTCTTGGTTTAAACCAGAGACAGAAGTAGGAATTTATGGAGCGCCTTATAAAATGTTGGAAGTGTTAGTTACTTTTCCAGCTATGTTTATTGGCTTGGTGTTACCAGTGATCTCTGCTAAGTGGAAAGAAAAAAATATGCCGGAATTTAAAAAGGTTTTGCAAAAAGCTTTTAACTTTTTAGTGATGGTAACTGTGCCGATGATTGTTGGATGTATAATGTTGGCCGAGCCAATGATGAGTTTATTAGGCGGTAGCGAGTTTATAGTATCTGCGCCAGTTTTAAGGATTTTAGTAGTAGCCACTGGAGCGATATTTTTAGGAACTTTGTTTACTTATTTAGTAGTGGCCGTAGACAAGCAGAAAACTATGTTGTGGGGCTATGGATTAATTGCTTTGTCTTCTTTGGGGTTATATTTATATTTTATTCCTAAGTATTCTTATTGGGCGGCCGCTTGGATTACAGTTTATTCTGAAATAATGATTTTAATAGTAGCCATGTTAATTGTGTTGTTAACCGCTAAGGTAATGATAAATTTGAAAATTGTTTTAAAAAGTTTATTAGCTGGCGGAGCAATGGGATTGTTATTGTATTATTTAGCTGATTATAATTTATTTTTCTTAATTTTATCTGGAGCAGTAGTTTATTTTATAGTTTTATATTTAGTTAAAGGTATATCTAAAAAAGAAATAAAAGAATTATATGCGCGTAGCTTGTGATATTCAAAACATTAGGGGGAAGAAAACCGGGTATGGTTTTTATTTACAAAATTTATTAGAGGGGTTTGAAGAAGTGGAGCATGATTTAGATTGGCAGTTTATTGATAAAGTAAAAAAAGATTTACGAACTCCACAAAGAATGTGGTGGGATCAAGTTGGTTTATGTTGGCAAGCTTGGAAAAAGCGGCCAGACTTATTATTTGTTCCTTATTTTTCTGCGCCAATGATGTATCCAGGAAAAAAAGTAATGGTGGTTCATGATTTAGTAGCTAGTAAATTTGCTCAACATTATTCTAAAACAGCTTTAGCTTATTGGAATGGAGTGTTGCCAGCTTCTGCTAAGAGAGTAGATCACATTATTACTATTTCAGAAAATACTAAACAAGACTTAGTTAATGAATTAAAAATAAAAGAAGATAAGATTACAGTAATACCTTTAGCGGTAAACAAAAAGTATAAAGTTTTGCGAGACGAAGACTGGATTGAAGAAACCTTAGAAGGCTTTGGGTTAAAAAATAATGAGTTTGTGTTAAGTGTGTCTACTTTAGAGCCGCGAAAAAATTATGAAAGATTAATTAAGGCTTTTGCTGGAAGTAAGCGCAGAGAAGAGAAGCTGGTAATTGTTGGGAAAAAGGGCTGGGGTTATGAACCGATCTTTGATTTGGTAAATAAAATGAATTTAAAAGACAGTGTTATATTTTTAGATTATGTTAAAGATAATGATTTATTAGCTTTGTATAATACTTGTAAGTTTTTTGTGATGCCAAGCTTATATGAAGGGTTTGGTTTGCCGCCACTAGAGGCGATGGCTTGCGGGGCACCGGTAATTGTTTCTAATCGATCATCTTTACCAGAAGTAGTAGGAGAGGCAGCTATGCTAGTGGATCCATATTCAGTAGAGGATATGCAAGAGAAAATGAATATATTACTTCGACAAAGAGAAATTAGAAAAGAGTTGGAAGAAAAAAGCTTGGAGCAAGCAGCTAAATTTTCTTGGAAAAAAACAGCTGAAGAGACTTTAAAAATATTTCGTAAAGTTGTAAATGAGAAATAAGATACTAAAAATTTTAGGATTGTTGCTGCTACTAGGGGTGGCCGTGGTTTTTGGGTTAATGACTGGTTATTTACCAGCTTATTTATCTGTGGCTGTGGCTGGGGGAATAGTTTTGTGTGCGGTAATCTTAAAAGAGCCGTTGTGGGGCGTATGGTTGCTTACTTTCTTTTTGCCTTTTGAAAGGATTGGGTCTGTAGACGTTTTGGGGATTACAGTTCGGGTGAGCCAGGTAGTGGCAGGACTGATGATTGCGGCTTGGATATTTCGTGGGCTTAATTTAAAAAAGTTTAAGTTACGGGCTTTGCCAATTGTTTGGCCAGTTTTATTATTTTTAGGATTTAGCTTAGTTTCTATATTTTTAAATGCGCCAAATAAAGAACGATCTTTAGTGGTGTTATTGTTTATGGCTTTTACAATGTCTGTAGCTTTGATTTTGCCGCAGATTATTCGTCATAAAGAACAGTTGCCCAGAGTAATAAATATTTTGTTAGGCAGCATGGCCTTAGTGTGTTTGTTTGGCTTGTTTCAGTTTGTGGGTGATATTATTGGATTGCCAACTTCTATTACCGGACTTCGAGAATTATATACAAAAGAAATTTTAGGGTTTCCACGGATTCAGTCTACAGCCTTAGAGCCACTTTATTTTGCCAATTATTTACTTATACCTCTATCTATATTAATAGCATTGTTTTTTTCTAAGAGCTCTAAGATTAAGCCTTTGTATTTAGTGGGACTAATTGGTTTAGGGGGACTTAATATGGTTCTGACTGTGGCTCGAGGCGGGTATATTGCTTTTGCGGTTAGTTTAGCGGTTTTAGGAATAGTTTATTTAAAGCAATGGTTTAAGTTGAAAAATTTAATTTATGTTTTAGCGATTGTTGTGATCGTAGGGGTAGGGGCGACTCAATTTTTGAGTTTAGATTCTGGGTATACGATTAAAGATGAGTGGGAGGAATTTGAATATAATCAAGAGACTGGTGGTAACTTTATGTCTCATGTGACTAATATTTTTTCTGGGGCTTCTTTTGAAGAGCGAGTAGAAACTTTTGAGTTGGCTTATGGAGCGTGGCAAGATCATAAGATTTTAGGAATTGGGCCAGGTAGTTTTGGTCCTTATACTTCTTATCATCCTTATAGAGTGCCAGAGCATGGGTATAAGATTACAAATAATTTATATTTAGAATTATTAGCTGAGACTGGGTTAGTTGGTTTAAGTTTATTTGTAATAATAGTAATTAGTTTATTACTTCGAACAATAAAAGCAATTAAAGTTTCTAAGGACAAATATTTAAAGGCCTTGCTAGTTGGCTTGTTGGCAGCGTTCTTGGGAATACTTGCTCAGTATAATACTTTTTCAGTTTTGTATATTATGCATGTTTGGTTTACGATTGGGATGATGATTGTAGTTCAGAATATTATCTTATCCACAAGAGGGGATTGACATTGTATCTAAAATAGGTTACAATTGTAACTAGATAAGGTTACAACTATGGATATTTTTAATTTAACAAAATCTAAATTAAGGACCAGTTTATTACAACTGTATTTTTCTCATCCAGAAAAAGAGTATTATCTTCGGGAATTAGAGAGGATTTTAAAACAGCCAGTTGCCTATGTTCGGCGAGAGCTTTTGAATTTGGAAAAAGTTGGGCTTTTTAAATCTGAGTTTAAGGGCAGGCAAAAATATTTTAAATTAAATAAAGATTATCCATTGTATCAAGAAGTTAAAAAAATAGTTTCTAAGACCATTGGATTGGAGGCGCAATTAAAAGAGTTGTTGCAAGATGTAAAGAACATAGAAGTGGCATTTATTTTTGGATCTTTTGCTAAAAATAAAGAAGATAGTTTAAGTGACATAGATTTAATGATTTTGGGCCAACCAAGCGAGGATAAATTAATATCTAAAATTAGCAAGTTAGAAAGCAAGTTAGATAGAGAGATTAATTATCATATTTATTCTAAAAAAGATTGGCAAAAGAAAAAGAAAAAGAAAGATAATTTTATTAGAAATATATTATCTGGACAGAAGATATTTTTAATTGGTCAAAAAGATGAGTTATAAAGAATTAATAACCAAAAGACTTTTAAAGAAAGAAGATATTAGTTTTAATCAAATTAATAAAGTTTTAAAAAAGTCTTATCAAAATTTAAAGAGCGCCAAGATCTTATTAAAAAATAAATGTGAAGATGAAGCTTTTGAATTAGCCTATGAAGCAATGATGGTGGCGGGTCGGGCCTTGGCTTTTTCCTATGGATTGCGTCCGCGAGCAGCTGGGTCGCATAAGATAGTAATTGATTTTACAGAAAAAGTTTTAGGAAAAGATTATCAAGTGCTAGTTAAGAAATTTGATAAAATGAGAAAGAAGAGGCATAATTTAATTTACGAAGTAGATATAAGCATATCATTAACTGAAGCTAAACAAGCGATAAAAAGTGCCGAAGAGTTTTTAGATAAAATAAAAGAGATTATTCAGAAAAATAATCCGCAAAAGAAATTATTATAAACATATGCAAAAGCTTATATATTTAATTTTAATTTTACTTCCTACTTATCTTTTAAGATTTGAAATTTTAGGCGTGCCGTTTACGGTTTTAGAGGTTTTGATATTAGGATTGTTTTTATGGTTTTTATATAAGAAAAGGACAACCCTAGGGTTATCCTTACTGGGTACCTACAAGTACTTGGTTATTTTGTTTTTAATTGCGGGAACAGTTGGGGCGGTGGTAGCAGAGGGAAGTATGGCAGCAATGGGGTTATGGAAAGCGTATGTGTTAGAGCCAGTATTATTTTTTATTGTATTTATAAATGTAAAGCCTAATTTTAAAAAAACAGTTCAAGCTTTAAGTATAGGCGCGTTGTTTGTAGCTGCGGTAGGGATTATTCAGTATTTCACAGGTTATGGAATTCCAAACCCGTGGAATGTAGTAGGTGATGATTATCGAGTGACTTCTATATTTGAGTACCCAAATGCCGTAGGACTATATTTAACGTCGATCCTTCTTTTATCTTTAGGATATTTAGTTAAGTTTAGAAAAAAGTCTTGGTTAATTTTTGGAGTGGTTTGTTTAGGATTGGCAGCAATATTATTTAGCCAGACGCAGGGTGCCTTAGCTGGGTTTGTTTTTGGAGTGTGGATGTTGGGAATGTTGACTAAGAGATGGAAATGGGTGTTTTTTGCGGGAGGGTTAATTGGTTTAGGAATAATGTTGATTTATCCAGCGACTCAAGAGGTTTTATTATTTCAAGATACTTCCGGAGAGGTGCGTTTAGCTTTATGGGAAGGAACTAGTAATTTATTACAAGCTAATCCTTTAACCGGAGCAGGTTTGGGAAATTTTCCAGAAATGTATGAGCAATATAAATTAAATAGACATGTAGAATTATTACTGTATCCACATAATTTGTTTTTAAATTTTTGGGTAGAGTTTGGGATCTTGGGGTTAGTTTGGATCGTAGGAGTATTATTAAAATATTTTGGCCAAGGTTTTTGGAAACGTGATAAAAAGAAAACTATTTTGATTGCAGCAATGGCTGGAGTTGTTTTATATGGAATGGTGGATGTGGTTTATTTTAAAAATGATTTAGCAATAATATTTTGGACTTTATTAGGTCTTATGGAAATAGTCAGTATAAAAAATAATAAATAATCTCTGGCTCCTCGGATCCTGCTATGCAGGACCTGTCGCTGCGAGATTTATTTATTATTTAAATTACTATGTACACACTTTATATTTTATTGTGCAAAGATAATACTTTATATACCGGAATAACAACAGATGTTAAACGGCGTTTTGAGGAACACAAAGAAGGAAAGGCAAGTAAGTATACTCGAGCGAGGAAAGTTAAAAAAATTGTTTATACAGAAAAACTTAAAAATAAATCCGCGGCATTGAAGCGGGAATTTGAAATTAAAAAGTTGACTCGACAGCAGAAAGACACACTTATAAAAAATAAATAAATTTTGTGTAGGGACAGAACAATGTTCTGTCCCTAACGGGAGAGGCGATCAAGTGACGGCAAAGTCTGCCAAAGGGATTCGAAAATAACTTTTTGTAAATCAGCTAATTCCTTGGATTCAATAATTACGGCCATTTTTTCTTTCCAAGAAGCAACAAGCATTTTGTTGTCATAAACATTTACCTCAGGAGAGAAAGTAACATTTTCAGGAAAAAAGCGAGTGTCGCGGAATTCTTCTTGATTGTGCTGGGCGCGCTCTAAAGAAAGTTTATTTTGAGGAAAGACAGCGCGGATAAATATTTTTTTACCAGCCCGGCGATGAAAGTATTTAGGGAAAAAGCCAGGTAAGCCTTCTTGCATGGTTTCAAAGTTAGCGTAGGCAATAATTTGTTTTTTAGTGGTCAAAGTATCTTCGTAAGCTTCACGCATGCCTTTTTCGCCTTCAAAAAATTGGACCTTAGGTTTGGAGGTGCCGGTATATTGGAGGGAAATGAATTGAGGGAGAATGTCTTGTAGTTTTTGGCGTTCTTCTTCTAGGGCTTCGGTTTTACGATCTAGATCATTTAATAGGCGAGCGGGTTCTAAAGCAGTGAAAAAAGTAGCTCCGCTTTTTTTTATTTTGCTAATTAGGCCTTTTTTAGCTAATCCTTCTAAAATATCATAGACGGTGACTCTATTTATAGAGGTTTTTCTACTTAAATCCCGGGCTCTTAAAGTGCCTTGTTCTAAGAGAGTGAGGTATATTTTTGATTCTTTTTCAGTAAATCCGAGCCTAGCTAAAGTTTTATTTAACATATTGTTGTAGGTTTAGTTTCTACAAATTATACTCTAATATTAGCATAAAAAATGGCATTTGTCAATAGTTTATGTCGGGGTGGTATACATTTTGCGAGGATCTGATAGTATATCAAGTCAAAGGCATGAGGCTGGCGACGCTGTACATTTCATCGCAAGGAACGAAATCATGACTACTGCCACCGCTACCAAGAGCTTCGCTCATAACCCCTGCACCCAGTTCACCTTCGACGAGATCAAGGAGGTGCTCCAGATCGACTGGCTGGATGAGATGGAAGATGGTTCTGGCCGGATCGACCTGCGCAAGATCAAGGATCAGATCTACGGTTGGATGCTGGAGACTCTGGCCGAGTACCTTGACTGCCAGGTTGAGGAGCTTAAGTACATGGACAACGGAGCTTTGGATCTTTCCGGGGCTGACCTCTCTGGTAAGTGTTTGACCAATTTTCACTTGATTGGTGTGAATCTGTCTGGGGCTAACTTGGACGGAGCTAGTCTGAGCTGTGCTTTGATGCACTGCGCGGACTTGTCCGGGGCCAGCCTAGTCGAGGCTAAGTTGAATAGCGCTAGGCTGCTGTCCGCAGATCTCTCTAATGCCAACTTGGCCGGAGTGAACTTTGATGGAGCGGATCTCAGCGATGTTGATCTGCGTGGGGCTCACTTTGAAGGATGGTCTGGCTCTCTGGGAGAGGCGAAGTCTCTGTTCAGGACTGAGTGGTCCACGGACAATGTCATTTGGTTTCAGCTGGCCATGTCGCATGGCTATCATGACTAGTTTGACCTCTCGGGGTGTGCGCTATACAGCGTGCACTCCGGGAACCTTTTTTCTAAGCTGCTGTGAGATTACTTAAATAAGTAAGTTCGCAGGAGACTAGGAATAAGCCTGGTGTATCTAATGAACCTTTCAAGGAGGTGAGTCATGGACTTGAAGCCCGCTACCCCTGAGCTGTCCGAAAAGGCGCAGGATCCGCACAAGGTTGAGCGTCAGCCCGAAGAGGTGATCGCTCAGATCGGTGAGGCTCGATTGGTTCGCGAGGGTCCGCGCAAGCGGCGTTACCGCCAAGGCGTGTAGTGCACTTCCCGCGGTCGTCTTTCTCTAGGGAGAGGCGGCCGCAACCCTTTTTCAAAAAATAATTTAAAAATATGCCATTAACAAAAAAAGAAGACTTGTCCGCCGCAGCTATAGCGAAGGAGGAAGAAATTTTAAAGTCAATTAAAGTACCGTCGGAAAACGATCCTGATTTACCAGAGTTTCCGCCGAGTAATCCTCACTGGCCGTCTACCCCGACCTCTAAAATAGAAGTGCCGGGATTTTCTAATGTCTGGCTAAAAGATGAAAGTGTAAATCCTACTGGAACACATAAAGATAGAATGGCCTGGGAAATGGTGGTCACTTATAGAGAGTTATTATTGGCTAAGCAAAATAACGGCCAAGAGGAATTACCGCAGATGTCGATTATTACCTCAGGCTCAGCAGCTTTAGCGATTCAATCAATGTTAGTAAAGTATAAATTGCCGAATTTAAAAGCTTTAGTTGATTCTAAAATTAATAAGAATATTAAAAAGAAGTTAGAAGATATTAAGTGTGAGATTTATGAGACTGATTTGTCTAAAAAAATATTATATACAGATGATATTTTAAAGCTGACTAATAATGAGGGAGGAATTGATATTACTTCAGATGAAACTTTGGGGCCATTTGATATTTTTTATGATTGGTTAAGCTATGATGCCATTAATCAAAACGCGGATTATGTTTTTGTGCCTTATGGAACCGGGCATTTATTTGAAAATATAGTTAATGTAGCTAAACGAGAGACTTCATCTTTCTTTTTTCATGATAAACGTTATAAAGGAGATGTGCGGCGATTAAAAAATTGTAATTTTATTGGAGCAACTACTAATAATCCTCAGACTAAAGCAGATAAGTTGTACTCACCTCATTTACCGTTTGTTCATTTTGATACGCATTGGATTGATATCGCTAAACGGAAAGGTTATATTGGAAAAAAGTCTAGTGTGCATGTAGTTCAAGAAAAATATTTAAATGAGGCCATGGAATTGGCGAAAAAAAATAAGGTTGATTGTGAACCTTCTGGGATTTCTGGGTTAGCCTTGTTACTTCAAATGAAAAAAGATATTCCGCAAGATAAAAAGATTTTAATTGTTAGTACTGGTAAAGCGAAACTCTAATTGATCTCCAATATTTATTCCTTTTCTCTCTACTTCACCGGCGTTTATTTCTAAAACATATTTAGAAGTTTCTTCAGGGCTTAAAAGAGTGCAAGAAGTGACATTATCACAAGGTTGAACGTTTTCTTCGATGTATACTACTTTCTTATCTTTGTCTAGCCAGATAATGTCGATAGGGAAGTCCATGTTAAGCATCCAAATGGCATGCTTTTTTTGATTAACAAAAGTAAAAAGCATTCCTTGGTCTTCTGGTAGAGAAGAGTGGTTCATTAGGCCAGTGCTTTGTTCTTTAGTGGTGGAAGCAGTTTCTACAGCATAACAGGTTTCTTCAAAACAGACTTGGTCTTGGGGTTTCTCTTCGCAGCCGACTAAAATAAATAAAGAAATAATTAAAATAATGTAAAACTTTTTCATATTATTAGTGTATCATAATTTAAAAACAACGGATAGCTACCCTCTCCACGAAGGTGGAGAGGGGCTGGGGGAGAGGCATCACACTTGATTTAAGCCTCAAAATATGCTACAATATATGTATGTCAGGACATTCGAAGTGGTCTACAATCAAAAGACAAAAAGCAGTCGTTGATGCAAAAAGAGGTAAGATTTTTACAAAACTTAGTAAAAATATATCTTTAGCGGCTAAAAATGGTAAGGATCCGGAGATGAATCCTGCTTTAAGGCAAGCGATTGATACTGCCAGAGGGTCTAATATGCCTAAAGATAATATAGAAAAGGCGATTTTACGTGGAGCCGGAGAATTACCAGGCCAACAATTAGAAGAAGTAACTTACGAGATTTATGCTCCGGGCGGGGTAGCCATGATTGTAAAAGCAGTAACAGATAATACAAATCGAATCGTAGCTGAGATTAAGGCTATTTTAAATAAAAGAGGCGGCAAATTAGCTAGTCCAAATGCAGTGGCTTACATGTTTAAGCAAAAAGGAGTGATTCGTTTGGAAAATGCTAATGAGGAAAAACAGTTGCTGGCCATTGATAGTGGGGCAGATGATGTGGTTGAAGAAGAAGGTGGCTTAACTATTTATACGCAGCCACAAAAATTAGAAGAAGTTAAAAAAGCTTTAGGAGAGGTGGATTATTCAGGAGTAGAATTAGTTCCAGATACTAAAGTAGAAGGAAACGAAAAGGTAGATAAGTTAGTAGAGGCATTTGAAGAAAATGAAGACGTGGATAGCGTGTACACTAACGCATTATGATAATTTTAGGAATTGATCCAGGGCTAGCAGATGTGGGTTATGGAGTAATTGATGTGCAGGGTCAGAAATTAAAATGTTTAGACTACGGAGTAATTAAAACTTCTAGTAAAAAAGAATTAGCTGAAAGGTTGTTAGAGATTAATACAGAATTAAAGAAGGTTATTAAAAAGCATAAACCGGAAGTGATGGGAGTGGAGGAGATTTATTTTTGTAAGAATGTTTCCTCAGCCATTAAAGTAGGACAAGCTAAAGGAGCGATTATTGCCTGTTGCGGAGAAAAAGGAATGAGAGTACGAGAATTTACTCCTTTACAAATAAAAGAAACAGTAACTGGTTATGGAAGGGGAGATAAGAGACAAGTTCAACAAATGGTTAAATTATTATTAAATTTAAAAACGTTGCCAAAGCCAGATCATGCGGCAGACGCTCTGGGAGCAGCGATAACATGTTCACGATATGAAAAAATTATTTAGTTTATTAGTTATTAGTTTATTAGTTATTAGTTTTTCTTTTAGTTCTGTTCAAGCGCAAGAGACTGAAGGGACTGCAGATCTGCAGTCCGTACAAGAGGAAGTAGTTTTACAGGCTGAAGCTGGATCTGATAAAAATGTAGTAATTGGTAGAACCGTTTTATTTGATGGTTCTGGATCAACTGGGCCTAGAGAAATAGATTTAACTTATCGTTGGGATTTTGGGGATGGTTTTTGGGCTGAAGGCTTAGATGCCTCTCATATTTATCAACGGCCAGGAACTTATACTGCTAAATTAATAATTTCTGACGGAACAAACACCAGCACAGATGAATTAGTTGTTTCTGTAGAAAAATATTTAGCAATTTTAATTAGTGACCAAAGTATTAGCAAGGAAAAAACAGAAGAGTTTAAAAGTTATGCAGAGACTCAAGATGTTTTAGTAGTTGATGTTCGTGACAACTCTGATGACCCAGGTTATTTAGTAACTCAAAAATTGGCTAATAAATTATTAAACAAGAAAGAAGATATTATCCAGGCTAATTTAATTATTACTTGGACTTATTCTCAAACAGGTTTAAACGCTTTGGCTCAATTTGCTACTAGCTCGACTATTGGTCAAGAAGAAACAGAATTGGAAGATTATGGGTTTGCTCAAAAGGCAATTGTGGCCGTGGCTGATAGTAAATCTTCAGCAGTAGCTAAGATTGCTCAAGACACTTTTAATGTTTTACGACCGTTAGAAATTGTAATTACCGAAGAAGAAAATTTAAATTCAGTAATTGAAGTAGGAGAAGCAGATAAGTTGGTGGCTTACTTGCAAAATAAACAATCTACTTATCAGTTGATTGGCCTGCATTCTCAAAGAGTTTTAAGCGATGTCACGCCTTTGAATTTTCTTTCTTATTTGATGAGTTATTTAGTGAACAATGGAGTGAGTCAGGATACTCTTTATCTAATTTTAGTTTTACCGATTATTGCCACGATTATTGCTTTTGCTCGGCAGTTAATTGGGTTTAAGGCTTATGGTATTTACATGCCTTCAATGATGACTTTGATTTTCTTAGTAACTGGAATTAAGTATGCGGTAATAATTTTCTTTGCTTTATTAATTATGGCCACGTTGGCGAGGTTATTGGCGAAAAAGTTGCGAATATTATATTTACCAAGAATGGCTATTGTGCTGACGGCAGTTAGTTTAACGATTATCGGGGTATTTGTAATTAGTGCGATGACTGGTCGAACTGGATTTTTGGCAGTAAGTATTTTTCCGCTTTTAATCATGACAATTTTAACTGAGAAGTTTGTAGAAGTGCAAATTGAAAAAGGATCTAAGCAAGCTTTTAAGCTAACCATTGAAACTTTGATTTTATCTTTAGCTAGTTATTATATTGTTACTTGGCAAGCTTTTGAAACAGCTATTCTAGCTTATCCAGAATTAATATTTTTAACCATTATTATTAATTATATCTTAGGTAAGTTTGCGGGACTTCGATTAATGGAATATTTAAGATTTAGAAACGTAATTTCTCATGGCTCCACTACTAAAAAATAGCAAAGGCATCTTGGGCATGAATGCCCGGAACTTGGAATTTATTAGAAAGTCTAATAAAAAGAAAGCGACCAAGATTGCCGACAGTAAATTAAGAACTAAGCAGCTGCTTAAAAAGGCAGAGTTGCCAACAGCTGATCTTTTAGGTGTGATAAAAACTCGGCAAGAACTTTATGATTTTGATTGGGAAAAATTGCCTAAGAGTTTTGTGATTAAGCCAAATAAAGGCTTGGGCGGAGAAGGAATTATTGTTATTTATGGACGAAAGAATAATGGAATGTGGGTTGGGCCAAAACAGCAAGAGTTTTCTCAAGATGATTTTGTGCGGCATATTTCTAATATTTTAGATGGTAATTTTTCATTAGCGAATACTCCGGATTTAGCCATAATTGAAGATCGGTTAAAGTCTTCTATCTTTTTTAAACCTTATAGCCCTAAAGGAGTTTTAGATATTCGAGTAATTGTTTACAACAAAGTACCAGTGATGGCTATGCTGCGGCTACCGACTCAAAAATCTGGAGGAAAAGCTAATTTGGCTCAAGGAGGAATTGGAGTAGGAATTGATGTGGCTACTGGGATAACCACTCATGCGTTAATGAAGCGATGGTGGTGGGAACAAGAAATTGATCGAACTCCAGGAACTAAACTTCCTCTAAGAGGTTTAAAAATTCCTCATTGGAAAGATATTTTAACTTTGGCAGTTAAGGCAGCTATGATTAGTGGCTTAGGTTATGCGGGAATTGATATTACCTTAGATAAAGAAAAGGGTCCGGTTATTTTAGAGCTTAATGCTCGGCCAGGACTATCTA
The DNA here is from genome assembly GCA_964572175.1 of uncultured Gammaproteobacteria bacterium. GTDB lineage: Bacteria > Patescibacteriota > Patescibacteriia > UBA9570 > CAZNEH01 > CAZNEH01. Next base: position 10,755 of record CAZNEH010000005.1, on the reverse strand, counting down.
TACAAAATGCAAACTTAGCTCCATTAAAAGAAAGATTAGAAAGAGTGAAGGGTTTGAAAATTGCTTCTTCGGCTAAAGGAGTAAAAGTAGCTCAAGAATTATTTGGGGGAGAGATAGAACAAGAAATTGAAGAAATTTCCGGGAAGCAAGTTTTAGGAATTATTGAAGATGTTAAAATTTTAAATAAAGATGGAGATGATATAGATTTAGAGGCTAAGGTTGATACTGGAGCAGATAGTACCTCTATTGATTTAGATGTAGCTCAAGAGTTGGGTTATGGAGAAGTGTTTGAAATATTTAGAGATTATCAAAAAACAGACATGAGTAAAGAAGAAGGAGACGCTAAAAGAGATGAAATGAGAAAGGAGCTTAAGGAAAAAGGTTTTGAAGGCGTTGATGCTACCGCAGTTTATTCAGGGTCTGGAACAAGTTTAAGGCCAGTAGTCCCAGTAGAGTTTATAGTGGGAGGAGAAAAGATTAAGACTAAGGCCACAGTAGCAGAAAGAAAGAATTTATCATATCCTATGATCGTGGGTCGTAAAGATTTAAAAAAGTTTTTAGTAGATCCATCTAAGACAATTAAACTAGTACAAAAAAATGGAAATTCCAAAAAATGAGTTAGAAGTTAGTTTTTCTTTTGCGGGTGGAGCAGGTGGGCAGAATATTAATAAGGTTGAGACCAAAGTAATTTTGCATTGGGATTTTGAAAAATCTGCAATTTTAGATGACGAGGATAAAAAAGATATTAGAGAAAAGCTGGAAAATAGAATTAATAAAGAAGGTAAGGTTTATGTTAGTGAAGAATCTACTCGAGAGCAAATTCGAAATAGAGAACTAGCTACAGATCGGTTGAATCGATTAGTGTTTGGAGCGTTGAAGGAAGATAAGGTTCGAGTTCCAACTAGTATTCCGCGTAAAGAAAAAGAAAAACGAATTCAAGATAAACATATTCAGTCTCGGAAAAAAGAAATGAGAAAAGTTGATCTAGATGATTAGAAAAATACTATTAATTTTAGTTATTTTATTTTTGCCTTGGGGTGTAGAGGCAAAACAATCTTTAGATGATGTTGAATTTTGGGCTTACCAGATTCAAAAATTAAATACAAGTGGGGCAGTAACAAAGTTGGTTAATTCCAACTTTGATTTGTTAGTGGTGGAGCCGACTCGCAGCGATAAAGAGACGCCTAATTTTAAAACTAAGAAAATGGTAACTCGGTTAAAGAATTCTGATAAAATTGTTTTAGCTTATGTAGATATTGGAGAGGCGGAGAATTGGCGTTGGTATTGGGAAAATGACTGGGAGGTGGGGAACCCAGAATTTATTATTACTGAGGATCCAGACGGATGGGCTGGAAATTATCCAGTGGCTTATTGGGACGAGGAATGGAAGGATATAATGATTTATGGCGAGGATTCAGCATTGCAGCAAGTTTTGGATGACGGGTTTAATGGGATTTACATGGACTGGATAGAGGCTTATGATGACGAGGATGTAAAAGCTGCAGCTAAGGAGGCTGGAGTTGATCCTAAGGAAGAAATGATAGAGTTTATTCGGGAGATTAAAAAATATGCGCGAAAACAGAATTCAGATTTTTTTATAGTAGCTCAAAATGGAGCAGAGTTAGTGAAGCGGCATAAGGAATATTTAAATATAATTGACGCGATTGCTCAGGAAAATGTTTCTTATCGTGGGCAGGCAGATGTGAAGTGGAAGTCTTCTAAGTCTGGGAATATTAAGAATAAATGGCGGAAGTGGGATCGGATGGCGTTAAAGCCTTATGTAAATGCAGGGTTGCCGGTTTTTAGTGTTGATTATGCCACGAAAATTGCGAAAATAAATAAGGCTTACGGATTTGCTTCACGCCATGACTATATACCGTTTGTTAGTCGGACTCCTTTAAGTCGGTTGCCAAAAAATAGACCACCTGGTTATGAAAAATAATATATATATTTTAGGGTTTTTGTTAAGTTTAATATTGCTGACTGGTTTTGGTTGTGAGAATACAGAAGTTGTTAATAATTTTGGGTTAGAAAATTGTCCAGAACTAAAAGATGGCTGGGAAACTAAGACTACTTCTAGGTATGAGTTTGAAACTCAGGCTGAGAGTACGACTTGGCCGCAGTTGTTTACTAATGACAATGACTGGGGACTAAGGTGTTTATATTATGAACCAGAGGGAGAGGCGTTTGATATTACGCATGCCGAAGGACAGAGTTATGGGAATTGGCAAAATCATTATGAAATGGAAATTAGAACGTTTACTTATTCTGAGCCAAAAGATGAATATTATGAAGAAAATGTAACTGAGATTTTAAATAATTATTGTGGAGACACTAGACAGTTAGTAACGCCGTTGCTTTTGAGAGATGGAACTGTTAATGAAAGATATCAATGTGCTTGGCCGTTAGAAGATAATGGCGGGGTTTCTGATCAAATAAATACCAATACTTTAATTAGTATTACTTCTTATAGGGATTCTATTATTACCTTGGCTATTACTAGAGAAATGGGAAAGTCACATTTTGTTCCGCCAACTTATTCAGGAACTCCAGAAGAACAAAAAGCCCAGGCTATTAGAGCTCGGGAATTAGTTTATGACGATTTTAATTTTATCAGCATTCCGGATGAGTATGAGGAAGAGCTGGTTAATCATGCTTTAGATTTATTGTAGTCCCTAGGGGAATCGAACCCCTGTTTTCAGGATGAAAACCTGATGTCCTAACCACTAGACGAAGGGACCTAGTTTACTCTTTAAGCGAAAGTTCAATATTTTTCTTAAGAAGCTCTCGCTGTTGTCCTTTATTTTTTAGAGATAATTCTCTTTTACGAGCATCTGTTTTATTAAGATAAGCCTCATAATACACTAAACGAAAAGGAATGCGTGTTTTAGTGGATTTAGTTTTACCAGAATTGTGTTCTGATATTCTTTTCTTTAAATCAGATGTATATCCAATATATATTCCTCTATCTTTTAAGCTTTGGGCTATATAAACGTAGTACATATTTGGATAATGCTCACTAAATCTAGGACGCCCGCCTACGGCGGGTCCGCCGAAGGCGGAAAGGGACCATGATTTAGGATAGAATTATAATAACTTAAACCTTGGAGAATGTCAAGAAATGTGTTAAAATCAAGTTATGAAAAATATATTTGCTAAGATTATTTCCCGAGTTTTCGGGGTTTGGGAGTTATTAATCATTTATTTACTCCTAATTTTTAAAACCGGGTTGACCTGGGATCAAATTAAAATTTTAATTCCTTTAACTTTGATATTAGAAGTGGCTTTGCCTTTAGGAATTTTAATTTTTATGCTAGTCACTAAGCGGATAAGTGACTGGGATATTACTGATCGCAAGCAAAGGCCAAAGTTTTTTCTATCAGTGTTTGTGGCTTTAGCTTTATCTATGACTGCTACTTATTGGTTGACTGGATTAACGGTTTATCTTTGGATAAAGTTAAGTATTTTAGCTATTTTTGCAATTATAATTTTAATTACTGAGTTTTATAAGATTAGTATTCATATTACAATGAATATGCTAGTGGTAATTTTAACTAATTTTTTGGTTAGTTTTTACTTTTTGCCGTTAGTATTAATGATACCGTTAGTAGCTTGGTCTAGGTATGTGCTTAAAAAACATACTCCAGGGCAAATGCTGGCCGCGATATTATTAAATAGTTTGATTATCATTCCTTTAGTAATTTTACTATGAGAGTTTTAGCTATAGAAACATCTTGTGACGAAACTTCGGCGGCGGTTGTTGAGTATAAATTAAAAAAACCCGGGGCAGTTAATAAGAATAACTGCACGGGTAAATTTAAAGTGAGATCTAATATAGTTAGTTCTCAGATTAAGATTCATCAAAAAACCGGGGGAGTAGTCCCAGAAGTAGCGGCGCGGGAACATGTAAAAAATATTATTCCGGTAATTGATGAAGCTTTAAAAGAGGGAAAGACAAAATGGGAGAAAATAGATAGAATTGCGGTAGCTACTGGGCCAGGGCTGATTACTTCTTTAATGGTGGGTACAGAAACAGGTAAGGTGTTGTCATTATTATGGGACAAGCCTTTTTATGAAGTCAATCATTTAGAAGGGCACTTAGGAGCAAATTTTTTATTAAATAAAAAAATTATTTATCCAGCAATATGTTTAGTGGTTTCAGGAGGGCATACAGAATTAGTATTAATGAAAAAGGCTGGGAGTTATAAGTTGGTGGGAGCGACCCGGGATGACGCAGCTGGGGAGTGCTTTGATAAATGTGCTAAGATTTTAGGTTTGAAATATCCAGGGGGTCCAGAAATTTCTAAGAAGGCAGAGGGAAAAGAGGCGACTATTGATTTTCCTAGCCCAATGATAAATTCTGGAAATTTAGAATTTTCTTTTGCTGGGTTAAAGACCGCGGTATTATATTACACACAAAAAAATAAGTATAAGCTGGGAGAAGCGTGTGCGTCAGTGCAGCGAGCGATTGTAAAAGTGTTGGTGAAGAAAACTTTAATGGCTACAGAAAAATATAAGGTAAAGACAGTAATGCTAGCTGGAGGAGTAAGTGCTAATAAAGAATTACGCCAAGAATTTGAAAAAACTTTTAGCGATTATAATTTACTTATTCCTGATTTTGATTACTGTACAGATCAAGCGGCGATGATTGGAGCGGCTGGAGCATTAAAGAAAAAATCTTCTAACATAAAAAAAATTAAAGTTGACCCTAATTGGGAGTTATAGCGTATTGACAGATTGTGTGGTTGTGATATACTGATGATATCACGATGAGAGGGCACACCTAAGGTTTTGTCCGAAGGTTACTCCCTCTTTTTTGATTACTTAATTTTTTCTTTAATTGATCAATATAAATAAAATAATCTCTGAATTCTCTGAGTAAGGCAGAGTATTTTTTTGGATTAGGAATTAATATTTTTAAAAGTTTATTATTTTTTTCTAGATATTCAATTAAACAATGAAAATCTCCGTCTCCAGATACTATAATAGCTTTGTCATAATTATTATATTCAATCATGGCATGTAGCACTAGCTCAGCATCAACGTTTCCCTTGGGTTTTCCGTTTGGTAAAAATAGAGTGGGTTTAAATATTAATATATAGCCACATTTTTGTAAGTAGGTATATAAGTTTTGATTAGTTTGAATATACCCAATAAATAGAAAGGCTTTTTCTATTTGATATTTATCTTTTAGATAAACTCTAAACCTTTTAAAATCTAATTGCCATCCCAATGAACGAATAGCTAGATTTACGTTTTGACTGTCAATAAAGGCGTAATTATTTTTTGGCATATAAAAAACTCACACTTATTAAGTAAGGGTGAGAGATTGCCTTTGTGTATTTAGTATATCAGAGGTGAAATAATTAAGCAAATTAAAAAAAATCGACGTACCCCACTCGTAATGAGCGAAGTACGTCCGGTGGCTCTCACTCCATGAACCGGTGAGGTTCGTCGTGGAGGCCGCAGTGAGGCGGGCGGATCACGTTGAGGACCACGATGCCGCACACGATGGTAGCGGCAATGGGGATGACTGAAGCGAAGGCTCCGAGACCGAGAGCCAGCTCTGGGTCAAGGTACTTGCAGAGGCGGCGGCACATCAGCCCATCCGCCAGGGGTTCGGGATCAGGTCGAAGTTGTCCAGGCCGCGGATCTCTTCCGGGATGCCGCAGATGGCATGGATGGTGTCCATGATCTTGGTCGGGATCAGGGCGCCGACGTAGAGGCCGAAGGCGGTGGCGGTGGCGACACCGGCACACTTGAGGGACTGAGGAACACGGGGGCGCTTCATGGAGCTCTCCTTGAAGGGGGTCTGTTTATACCCTATGATATTTTATTGATTTGGTCAAGCTATAACTTGATTTTAATATTATTTTGTGGTAAATTATGAACATGAATAAAGAATTACCAAAAGCCTACGAGGCTAAAAATTACGAAGATAAAACTTACAAACTTTGGGAAGAGTCTGGTTTTTTTAATCCAGATAATCTAGATCCTAAAGGAGAGCCGTTTACAATTATAATGCCGCCGCCAAATGCGACTGGGCAGCTACATGTGGGACATGCCGTAATGCTAGCTATTGAAGATTTAATGATTCGTTATCAGAGAATGCAAGGTAAAAGAGCTTTGTGGTTACCAGGAACTGATCATGCTGCGATTGCGACTAATGCTAAAGTAGAGCAAATTCTAAAAAAAGAAGGAACTAGTAAGCATGAAATAGGCCAAGAAAAATTTATTAAAAGAGTAGAAGAATTTATTAGTGAATCTCAAGGAACTATTAAAAACCAAGTTCGAAAGATGGGGTCTTCTTGTGATTGGTCTAGAGAGCGTTACACCATGGATGAAGGCTTAACTAAGGCAGTGCAAGAGATGTTTGTGAAGATGTATCAAGATGATTTAATTTACCAAGGTGAGAGATTAGTAAATTGGTGTCCGCATTGTCATTCAACTTTATCTGATGACGAGGTAGAGCATAAAGAAAATCAAGATAAATTATATTGGATTAAATACGGGCCATTTACTTTAGCGACCACTAGACCAGAAACAAAACTAGGAGACACAGCAGTGGCAGTTCATCCAGAAGATGAGCGCTATAAAGATATGATTGGAAAGAAGTATATGATTCCTGGAGTTTTGGGCGAATTTGAGATTACTGTAGTTGGTGACAAATCAGTTGATCCAGAATTTGGATCTGGAGCAGTAAAAGTTACTCCGTCTCATAGTTTTGCTGATGCGGAAATTGCAGAGCGACATGGAATTAAAGGAAAGAAAATTATTGATGAAGACGGAAAGATGTTGGAGAACTGTGGCAAGTATGCAGGAATGACAACTACTGAATGTCGTAAAGAGATTGTTAAAGACATGAAAAAAATGGGGTTAATTGAAAAGATTGAAGATTATAAAAATAATTTATCTATTTGTTATCGTTGCGGAACTGCGATTGAACCAATTCCTTCTAAGCAGTGGTTTGTAAAAGTGGAGTCTTTAAAGAAAAAGGCTATTGATGTGGTTAAGAACGGAGAAATTGAAATGGTTCCAGAGAGATTTGGGAAAATTTATTTACATTGGATGGAAAATCTTCATGATTGGTGTATTTCTCGCCAAATTTGGTTTGGGCACAGAATGCCGTTATGGCACAAAGACGGAGAAGTAAAAGTTCAAGTTGAATCACCTGGATCAGGATGGGAACAAGAAACTGATACACTCGACACTTGGTTTTCTTCTGGAATGTGGACTTTTTCAACTTTAGGTTGGCCGGAAAAAACAGATGATTTTAAAACATTTCACCCAACCTCAGTGATGGAAACTGGTTATGATATTTTACCTTTATGGGTGTCTAGAATGATTTTAATGACCACTTATGCCTTAGACGAAGTTCCGTTTAAAACTGTTTATTTACATGGATTAGTGCGGACTAGAACTGGAGAAAAGATGAGTAAGTCTAAGCCAGAGACAAATATTGATCCATTAGACATGATTGATAAGTATGGAGCTGATGCGTTGCGGCTAAGTTTATTATCTGGGACAACTCCAGGCCAAGATACTAAGATTTATGAAGAAAAAATTGCTGGTTATCGAAATTTTGTAAATAAGTTATGGAATATTTCTCGATATATTCTAAGTAAAGACATTAAAGGAGAAGTAGAAATTAATACTTTAGCAGAAAGGTGGATAATGTCTTCACAGCAGAGCTTAATTAAAGAGGTTTCTAAATTAATTGATGAATATCAGTTTAGCTTAGCTAGTGAGAAGATTTATAATTGGATGTGGCATGATTTTGCAGATTGGTATTTGGAAATCAATAAAAAAGAGAAAAATGATGCCTTGTTAATTTATTTATTAGAAAATTTATTAAAATTATTACATCCGTTCACACCTTATGTGACTGAAGTTATTTATAAGGAGTTAGATAAAGATAGTTTATTAATGGTGGCTGAATGGCCGAAAATAGATAATTCTTTTGTGGATGAAAAAGCAGAGAAAGAATTTCAAGCTTGGAGAAAAGAAGAAATTAAGTCTAGAATTAAGCCTGAGGATTTGAAAAAACAAATGGCTAAAATTGATGAAGATATTAAAGCAACTGAAAAATATATTAAACAAGTAGAAGGCAGGTTAAAGAATCAAAATTTTGTTTTAAATGCGCCCGAAGCAGTAGTCATGGAAGAAAAAGAACGCTTAGACGAAGCTAAGAAAAAAATAGAGGAGCTAAATAATAAAAAAGAACTTTATGGATAATTTTAATTTTGTGGAAACCGGGTTTGATGGACTTTGGGTGATTGAGCCTAAGGTTTATGGAGATGATCGTGGGTTTTTTATGGAGACTTATAATAAAGTTGAGTTTAGCGCTAAAGGGATTCCGACAGAGTTTGTGCAAGATAATCATTCTAAATCACAAAAAGGGGTAATGCGGGCTTTACATTTTCAAAAAAAATATCCTCAAGGGAAATTAGTTAGAGTTACTAAAGGAAGTGTTTGGGATGTTGGTGTGGACATGAGAAAAGATTCTAAGACTTATGGTCAGTGGTATGGAGTAGAAATTAGCGCAGAGAATAAAAAAATGTTTTATTTACCGCCTGGGTTTGCCCATGGGTTTGTGGCCTTAGAAGATGATACTGAGTTTTTGTATAAATGTACGGAAGTGTATCATCCGGAAGATGAAGGGGGAATTATTTGGAATGATCCAGACTTAAATATAAAATGGCCCATTGATTTTGAGCCGATTTTATCTGATAAAGATAAAGAACACCCGAAGTTTACTTCTGTTCAGTAACCCTAAAGACCTCATCAACAGAAGTGATGCCTTCAGCGGCCTTTAGAAGTCCATCTTGGGCCATGGTTATCATGCCTTTAGAGATGGCAATATCGCGCATTTTATATTCAGAGATTTCACCAGATAGAATAACTGCTTCGACGTCTTTATCAACAATAAATATTTCGTAAATTCCAATTCGGCCCTGGTAGCCGGTTTTGTTACATTTAGGGCAGCCTTGGGATTTGTAGAATTTTAAATTTTCTAGATTAGCCTTGACCCCGCCGTTAGGAGGGAGTTTTTCTAAAATTGTTTTAGCTTGAGCCAGTTTTTCAGGAGCTAGATGGTCTTCCATTTTACAGTGGTCACATAAACGGCGAACTAAGCGTTGGCCGATAACAGCGTTTAAAGCAGGGGCTAATAAAAAAGGTTTTACACCAATAGAAAGTAAACGAGGGACTGCCCCAGCAGCGTCGTTAGTATGAACCGTAGAAAGCATTAGATGGCCTGTGAGAGAAGCTTGGATGGCAGTGTCAGCAGTTTCTAGGTCGCGGATTTCACCAACCATGACAATGTCTGGATCTTGGCGAAGTAAAGATTTAAGACCTTTAGAAAAAGTATAGTTTTTACTTAAATCAACTTGGCTTTGAGTGATGCCTGGGATTTTATATTCAACCGGGTCTTCTAAAGTAATAGCTTTGTTTTCTGGGGTGTTAATTTCGTTTAAAATAGCGTATAAAGTAGTGGTTTTACCAGAACCAGTTGGACCAGTAGTTAGAATCATACCATTAGGGCGATGAATTTCTTGTTTTAATTTTTCTAAAAGCTCTGTTCTAATGCCTAGTTTTTCAAATTGAAGATCACTAGCTTTGGAACTTAATAAACGCATGACCGCGCTTTCGCCAAAAGCAGAAGGTAGAGTAGAAACACGAATATCTATTTGTTCACCTTTCATTTTTATAGTGATGCGGCCGTCTTGGGGCTGGTCAGTAATATTTATTTTCAAATGAGCCATAGACTTGATTCGGCTGATTACTTGGGGCCAGCTTTTTAACGGAAGAGTGGCTACTTCTTGTAAAACGCCGTCTAAGCGAAAGCGGACTTTGATATCTTGGTCTTCAGCTTCGATATGAATGTCAGAAGAATTAAAGTTAATAGCTGCGGCAATGATCATGGTGAAAATATCAGTAACGCTGGCGTGTTTTAAAGATTGATTAAGATCAGCAAAAGAATCAATAGCAGTTTTAAATTTATCTAAATCTTGGGTAGAGATTTTTAGGTCTCGGGATACTTTTTTAATTTTAACTACGCCCTTGTAAAGTTTAAAGGCATGGTCAAAGCTATTTTTGGAAGTTAAGTATAGCCTGATTTTAGAATGAGGGTAGCGTTCTTTAAGGTCGTCGAGGATGGTTTCGATATTTGGGTTGTCAGGGTTGTAAGTAGCTAGGCGAATTTGTGATTGCTGGTGAAAAAAGCAAAGAGTTTCTCCTTGGCGAGAGTCAGCTTCTGGAATTAGGCCGATAACCTCAGGGCCAATAGGAAAGCCTTGTAAATTAATATAAGAAAGCCCCAGCTCTTCAGCGGTTTCTTGGGTAATTAACTCTTGATCTTGTAATTTAAGATCACCAAGCTTAGCTTGGAGTTTTTCTTCTGGAGCTTCTTCGTCTGGAGTGTGATTTATTAGATCTTGAATTGATTGTGGCATAAAGATATTATACCATAAACCAATTAAAATAAAAATAATTAAATTTTAGTAATTTCTTCGTGCTTTTTACAAGCACAGAAATTAAAAGATTTAATTATTTTTATTAGAGAGTTTGTTTAGGACTAATTCTTCGGCTTGATTAAGAGTTTTACCCTTGATTTCAAATTTAGTAAAGTCGATTGAGCCCTTGGGTTTAAATTCTTTAAATAAATTTAAAGCGTTGATATTAGAAGGGGTATGAATTAAGCATTTGATTGAATTTGGTTCTTTTTCATGAAGAATAAAAATAGTTTTAGCGTCT